>JBGCFH010000404.1:0-31380 GCA_045106825.1 Saprospiraceae bacterium
TAAGCATCATCAGCAGCGTAAGGAGGATCATTGTCATTACCATTATAATCTGGTGTTACGTCAATCACTACCATTGCGGTATCACATAATCCTGTAGGATCACAAGCTGTATAGTAGAATGTATCTATTCCTGTAAATCCTGCATTCGGTGTATATACAAAGTCACCTGTTGTTGTATTGAATGTACTGTTTAATGAACCATTGTTCACAGGATTAATCACTGTGAATGTCAATGTATCACCATCAGGATCAAAGTCGTTGTTTGACACATCACCTGGTATTGGTGTATCCATTGGTGTTACATAAGCATCATTATTCGCAACTGGTGGATTCAATGAATCTGCCGTTGGTAATGGAATAACTGTTATGTAAACCGTTGCTGTATCACACAAGCTTGGATTCGCTACATCACACATTACGTATGTGAATGAATCAACTCCTGTAAATCCTAATGCAGGTGTGTAAGTATAATTTCCTAATGAATCTATCGTTACACCTGCCGTTGGTACTGAAGGTGGAGTTAATACTATTGGAGCAGATGCTACAATAATACTGTCACCATCAGGATCTGAATCATTTGTCAATACATTTCCACTTACTGGAACATCAACTATTGTATTATTAATGTCTAGTACTGCAATCGGTGCTGTATTCGTATCTGCTGGTAATGGAACAACTGTAATGTAAACCGTTGCCGAATCACAAGCTCCTAATGTATCACAGATTTCGTAAACGAAATGATCAGGACCAATATATCCAGGGTTTGGTGTGTAAGTCATTGTTCCATCAGGAGCAATTGTTACAATACCATTCGTAGGATCACTAATTGGCGTTGTATTTACCACGATACTATCCAAGTTTGGATCAGAATCATTTGGTAAAATATTACCCGTTACTGGCGTATTGATGTCTGTAATGTAAGCATCATCAGCAGCGTAAGGAGGATCATTGTCATTACCATTATAATCTGGTGTTACGTCAATCACTACCATTGCGGTATCACATAATCCTGCTGCATCACAAGCCGTGTAGTAGAATGTATCAACTCCGATAAATCCTGCATTCGGTGTATATTCAAATTCACCTGTTGTTGAACTCAATGGTGTACTTAATGTACCATTATCCACAGGATTAATTACTGTAAATGTTAATGCATCGCCGTCAGGATCAAAGTCATTATTTGACACATCACCTGGTATCGGTGTATCCATTGGTGTAACATAAGTATCATTGTTTGCAATCGGTGCATCGTTAGAATCTGTTGGTTCTGCGATTACCGTAATGTAAACTGTCGCTGTATCACACAAGCTTGGATTCGCTACATCACACATTACATATGTGAATGAATCAACTCCTATAAATCCTGTTGCAGGTGTGTAAGTATAATTTCCTAATGAATCAATTGTTACACCTGCAGTTGGTACTGATGGTGGAATTAATACTGTTGGAACACTTGTTACAATTATACTATCACCGTCTGGATCATAATCATTCGTCAATACATTTCCACTTACAGGAACATCGACTATTGTATTATTAATGTCTAATACTGCAATCGGTGCTGTATTCGTATCAAGAGCAGGAACAACTGTAATGTAAACCGTTGCTGTTGCACACAATCCTGTTGTATCACAAACTTGATATACAAATTGGTCAGTTCCTACATAGTTCGGATCTGGTGTGTAGATGAAGTTTCCTAATGAATCAATCACTACCATACCATGTGTAGGATCAACAACTGGTGTTGTAGTTACTATTAAACTATCACCGTTAGGATCAAAGTCATTTGGTAACACATTTCCACCAACTGGTGTATTTACTGTTGTAATTGCTGCATCGTCAATTGCTATCGGTGCATCATTATTAGCTGGTATTACATCAATAAATACGGTTGCTGTATCACACAATCCTGCCGTATCACAAACTATATATGTAAACTGATCAGCTCCAATGTAATTCGTATCTGGTGTGTAAATATATGTTCCGTTAGGTAACAAGATTACTACACCATTATCTGTAGGATCTAATAATGTGAATGTTAATGGATCATTATCAGGATCAAAGTCATTATTTGACACATCACCTGTTAATGTCGTATTCACTGGTGTTACACCTGCATCATTATTTGCAATCGGTGCATCATTAGAATCTGTTGGTTCTGGTATTACATTAATGTAAACTGTTGCTGTATCACACAATGGTCCAGGAATTCCGTCATCACAAATTACATAAGTGAATGAATCCAATCCTATGAATGTTGCTGGTGGCGTGTATGTATAATTTCCTAATGAATCGATTGTTACCGTTGCACCTGGTACTGATGGTCCAGTTAATGGTGTTGGTATAGATGTTACAATAATGCTATCTCCATCTACATCGAAGTCATTTGTCAATACATTTCCTATCGCTGTATCACCTTGTATAATTGTATTAATATCAATAATCGCTACTGGAGGATTATTATCTAAGTCTGGTAATACTGTAATGTAAACTGTCGCAGAATCACACAAGCTTGGTGTTCCATCATCACAAATTGTGTATGTGAATGATGTTGAACCGGTAAATCCTGTTGGAGGTGTATAAGTATATTGACCTGTTATTGGATCAATTGCTACTACACCATCATTAGGTTGTGTAAATGTTGTTACAGTGAAGTTATCACCATCTACATCATGATCGTTTCCGAACAAGTCAGCCGTCAATGTTACATCTACATTCGTAAAGTCTGCATCGTCCCCTGCAAATGGTGGATTATTTCCATTACTTCCTGGCACTACATCAATTACAACAACTGCTGTATCACATAATGCTGGTATTTGATCATCACAAACTACGTAAGTAAAGATGTCTGTTCCAACAAATCCGGAATCTGGTGTGTAAGTGTATGTTCCGTCAGGATTGATAGTTACCACACCATTTATAGGTGTTGTTAATGGAATCGTATCAATCACTAAGTCATCACCATCTGGATCGAAGTCATTCGTCAATAAGTCACCTGAAACTGGAACATCAACTAATGTTACTGTTGCATCAGGATTCGCAATCGGTGCGTCATTATCAACTGTTGGCTCAATTACCGTGATGTAAACTACTGCTGTATCACATAAACTTGGTATTGCTTGGTCACAGATTTCGTAAACAAATGTCGTTGTTCCTGAGAAGCCTGTTGCTGGTGTGAACGTGTAAGTTCCGTCACCATTCCAAGTTAATGAACCGTCAGTCGCAGGAACATTTTGTGTTACTACTGGATTCACTAACAAGCTATCACCATCTACATCGAAGTCATTTGTTAATACATTTCCATTAACTGCAACTCCTGCAATTGTATTATTAAAGTCGTAAACTGCAACTGGTGGATTATTATCCAATGTGTCAGGATTCACTACTACATAAACTGTTGCATTTGCACAAGCTCCAACTGTATCACAAATTTGATATACAAATTGGTCAGTTCCTGTGAAGTCTAAGTTAGGAATATAAGTGAATGTTCCGTCAGGTAAAATCGTCACCACACCATTTGTAGGATCAACAACTGGAATAGTTGTTACTACAATTGAGTCGCTGTCTGTATCGTAATCATTCGGTAATAAATCACCACTTACTGGTACATTTACAATAGTTGAAGCTGCATCATCACCTGCAAATGGTGGGTTGTTCGCCGTACCATTGTTATCAGGTAATACATCAATCACAACTAATGCTGTATCACACAATGATGGGATTCCATCATCACAAATTACATAACTGAATGTATCCGTTCCAACAAATCCTGTTACTGGTGTGTAAGTATAAACGCCTGTGATTGGGTCGATATTTACAATTACACCGTTTGTAGTTGTTACGGTTGGTGTTGAAACTGTAATATTATCACCGTCAATATCAAAGTCGTTATTCAATACTGTACCTGTTACTGGAACATCTGTATAAGTCACCGCTGCATCGTTATTCGCAGTTGGTGCATCATTATCATTTTCATTCCAATCAATTACTGTGATATAAACTGTCGCTGTATCACACAATCCTAATGTATCACAAATTGCGTAAGCAAAACTATCTTGACCGATGAAGTTGAAGCCTGGTACGTAAGTGTAAGAACCGTCAGCGTTCAAGGTTACTGTACCATTTACAACATCTACAATAGGTGTTGTAGTTACAACTAATGAATCACCATTTAAGTCATAATCATTCGGTAATACATTTCCGCTTACTGGAATATTTCTATAAGTATCATTAATATCATTTACGGCAACTGGTGGCTCGTTTCCTGCAAATGGTTCAACTAAAATGTAAACCGTTGCTGAGTCACACATACTTGGAATTCCATCATCACAAATTGTATAAGTGAATACATCTGTTCCTGTAAATCCTGTTGGCGGTGTATAAGTATATTCACCTGTAATAGGATCAATAGTAAATGTTACACCTTGATCAGTTGTTACGGTAGTTGTTGTTACAAAGATATTATTACCATCAAGGTCATAATCGTTCGGTAATACTGAACTTGTTACTGGTGTATTAATATCTGTATTTGCAACATCATCAACTGCAACTGGTGGATGATTTCCATTTACATTATCTGGAAGTATCGTAATGTAAGCTGTTGCTGTATCACATAAACTTGGTATTCCATCATCACAAATTACATAATTGAATGAATCCGTAACTGGTGAAGTAATTCCATTTAAACTTGGATTTGGAACATAATCGAATGTTCCGTTAGTGCTAATTGTAACTGTACCATAAGTTGGAGTCGTTACTGGCGTTGTCGTAATAATGATATTATCATTATCAACATCAAAGTCATTCGCTACTAAATCACTTGTCAATGTTAACCCTGGATAAGTTTGAACATTATCATTCACCGCTACCGGTGGATTATTCGTACTATCCGATGGAATTGGTAATACAATGATTGTTACCGTTGCTGTATCACACAATCCTTGTATATCACAGATTGAGTATGTAAATACGTCTGTTCCTGTAAATCCTAAATTCGGTGTATAAGTATAAGAACCATCAGGAGCAATACTTACTACTACACCATCTGTAGTTGTAACTGTTGGCGTTGAAATAATCAAGCTATCACCATTAGGATCAAAGTCATTCGTTAATACATTTCCGCTTGTCGCAATGTCGATATATGTTAAGTTAATATCATTGATTGCTACAGGAGCGATATTACAATCTGTAAAGTTCAAGTATGTTGTATCTGCACATCCGTTCACGGTATCAATTACAACAATGTATTGAGCAGTTGTTGAAACCTCAAATTGTGAACCGTAAGCATCGAAATCAATATTAACCTGACGGATTGAAGGAATATTTGCAGCGTTCGTTGCTATTAATGTTCCGTATCCGAAGATATTTGTATAAGCACCTGCTCTAATTGTATCTCCTACTAATATCCAGTTTCCTGAAGCATCCCAAGTATTCATTGAATCGACAATCGAATTTACATCTGGAGCAGTTCCATTGAATGTCGTTCCATTTACACTCCATTGTACTGTGAATGGTCCATTACCATTTGGTTCAGCATAGAATGCTAATGTGTCTAATGCACAACCTACAATCGGTGAAGTCACCATTCCTGCATCTGTCATTATCATGTAGTTACCAATGCTATCGTATTCGATTGGTAAACAAACATCAGCTATTCCTGCAAGACAATCTGCACCTGACACATCCATTGTATCTGCTAATACACCACAATCTTGGTAAGTAGCAATGATGTAAACTGTTGCTGTATCACATAAACTTGGTGTTCCGTCATCACAAATTGAGTATTCAAATGTATCAACTGTATCACCTGGCATAATAACTAAACCACCGTTTGGTGTCCATGTTACTGTTCCGTTTGGATTAACTGTAACAGTACCGTTTGTAGGATTTGTTACTAATGTTCCACTTACAGTAATGTTATTACCATCAGAATCAGTATCCGGTCCGTAATCGTTATCATTCAATACATTTACAGTAACGATACCTGTACCTGTGTAAGGAACATTATCATCTTGTGCAATCGGTGGATTATTCACCGTTGGAATAGAGATATAAACAATTCCTGTATCACATAAACTTGGTACTCCATCATCACAGATTGAATAAGTAAATGAATCCACAACTCCTGTCAATCCTGTTGTATTAACTGTTGGTGTCCATGTCGCTGTACCACCTGCTGTAATTGTTACTGTACCAATTGTAGGATTCGTAATTGGTGTTGTATTAATTATGATATTATCACCGTTAGGATCAAAGTCACCACCTAATACTGTTGTACCATTTAAGATATCACCACTTACATTTGTTACTACAAAGTCTAATGTATCTGTAACCGCTACTGGCGGTAAATTCGTACTTGGAATAGTAATGTAAACAATTCCTGTATCACACAAGCTTGGTACTCCGTCATCACAAATCACATAAGTGAAGGAATCAACTCCTACGAAGTTTGGATCCGTTGGTGTGAATGTGAATATACCTGTTGGTGTAATTGTTACCGTACCATTTGTAGGTTGTGTAACAGGTGTTGTTGTTACTATGATATTATCACCATTAGGATCAAAATCAACACCATTTCCGTTATCCGCTAATACGTTTCCTGTTACACCTGTCACAGAATCTGTAACTGCTACTGGTGCATCATTATCATTTGGTAATACAATGTAAACTATCGCTGTATCACATAAACTTGGTATACCATCATCACAAATTGAGTAATTAAATTGATCAATTGTATCACCTGGATTAAATAAACCTGTATTCAATCCACCGTTTGGTGTCCAAGTAAATGTTCCGTTTGTATTGATTACAACCGTACCATTTGTAGGGTTTGTAATCGGTGTTGTTGTTACTGTTATGTTATTTCCATCAGGATCAGAATCTACACCATTTCCATTATCCACTAATACATTACCATTTACTGGATTTGTACCATCGTAAGTTAATGTATCATTAACTGCAATCGGTGGATTATTCACTGCAACGTTGATGTAAACAATTCCTGTATCACACAAGCTTGGTATTCCATCATCACATAACTGATATGTGAATGAATCAATACCGTTGTAGTTTGCATTTGGTGTAAATATGTAGTTTCCACCCGGTGTCAATGTAACTGTACCGTTTGTAGGTTGAGTTACAGGTATTGGATTCACTGTAATGTTATCACCATTTGGATCAAAGTCCATTCCACTTCCATTATCAATAATCACGTTTCCTGTCAATGACGTTACTAAATCAGTCAATGCTACTGGTGGTTGATTATCTTGTGGGAACACCGTAATCACAACCGTTGCTGTATCACACAAGCTTGGTACTCCATCATCGCAGATTGAATATACAAATGATGTTATTCCTGTAAATCCTGTTGTCGGTGTGAATGTATAATCACCATTTGGTAATAAGGTCACTGTTCCATCAGGGGATGTTGTCACCATTGTTGGTGTCAAGTTATGTCCGTTCGGATCAAAGTCGTTTCCTAATACATTTCCATCAACCGATGTGTTGTAGTCTGTTCCATTCGCATCATCAACCGCTACTGGTGCATCGTTACCCGGATTATCAGGTCCAACCGTGATAATCACTGTCGCATAATCACATGCACTTGGTACTCCATTATCACATACTACATATGTAAAGGAATCAACTCCTATAAATCCAGGATTCGGAACGTAACTAAATGTTCCATCAGGATTAATTGTCACTACACCATTTGTAGGTGTCGTTACTGGTGTTGTATTGATAATCAAACTATCTCCATCAGGATCAAAGTCGTTATTCAATAAACTTCCTGTCGCAGGTACTCCTACAATCGTATTCGTAATATCATTATTTGCAACCGGTGGATTATTTCCAATCGGATCTAATGTGTCGATTGTTTGGATATAAACCATTGCTGTATCACACAAGCTTGGTACTCCATCATCACATACTACGTAAGTGAAGGAATCAACTCCTGGCGTTGATGATGTATAAGTGTATGTTCCATCAGGATTGAAGAATAATGTACCATTTGTAACATTCGTCAATAATGTTGTCGTCAAGTTATCGCCATCAGGATCTGTATCATTTGTTAATACTTGTCCTGTCGTCGGTACTCCTGCTAAAGCATTATTAATATCATCTTGTGCTACCGGTGCTTCGTTATCCATTGGTGTTACGACTACGTAAGCTATACCATTTGTACATAATGATGGTATACCATCATCACAGATTGTATAAACAAAAGCATCTGTTCCTATAAATCCAGGATTTGGTGTGTATGTAAAGTCACCATTTGCACTTATAGATATAGAACCGTTTGATGGTTGTACTGTAGCAAAAATACTTGCTGTAATATTATCACCATTCGGATCAAAGTCATTTGATAATAAATTACCATTGACAGCAGTTTCAATATTTGTGTTATATAGATCAGTTACTGCTACTGGAGGATTATTACTAATGCCATTATCTGGCATTACATTAATTACAACCATTGCAGTATCACATAATACTGGTGAACCGTCATCACAAATTGTATAACTAAATGTATCTGTTCCTGTAAATCCAAGAGTTGGTGTATAAGTATAAGTACCATCAGATAAGATTGTTACAGAACCATTTGTTGGTGTTGTAACTGGCGTTGTATTGATAATAATATTATCACCATCTACATCAAAGTCATTATTCAACAAATTACCTGTTACAGGAACATCTGTTAATGTTACACCTTGATCATTGTTAGCAACTGGTGCATCGTTTCCTATAATAGGATTAACGATTGTAATAAACACTGTTGCAGTATCACATAAACTTGGTGTTGCATCATCACATACTGAATATGTAAAGATTACATCGCCTATGAATCCTGTTGGTGGTGTATAAATATAAGAACCATTACCTGTCAATATTACTGAACCTACTGCTGGTGTCGTTACTAATGCCGCTGTTAAATTATCACCTGTATTCGGATCGAAGTCATTTACTAATACGTTCCCTGGTACAGGATTATCCATAACCCCTGCGTTCACATCATCAATTGCTACTGGCGGTTCGTTGCTTGGTAATACCGTCAAGTAAACTGTTGCCGTATCACACAATACTGGATTTCCATCATCACAGATTGTATAAGTAAAGTTATCTGGTCCTGTAAATCCTGTATTTGGTGTATAAGTATAAGTACCATCAGTGTTGATAGTTACTGTACCACCTATTGGATTTGTTACAGGAGTTGTTGTAATCGTAATATTATTAAAGTTCGGATCGAAATCATTACCTAATAATGAAGCACCTAATAATGGTGTATCCATATTTGTAGTTGCTGCATCATCAACTGCTACTGGTGCATCGTTATCTGTACCGTTTGTATTTGGTAAGATTGTAATGTAAGCTGTAGCCGTATCACATAATACTGGATTTCCATCATCACAAATTACATAAGTAAATTCATCATCACCAACATATCCTGTGTTTGGAGTATAAGCAAATGTTCCATTTGCGAAGATTAATGCTAAACCATTTGATGGTCCGTTGATGATTGTTGTATTAATCGTAATGTTATCACCATCAGGATCTAAATCATTAATAATCAAATTACCATTGATTGCTACATCTACATTAGTAATGTAAGCGTCAATGTTTGCAATTGGAGGATTATTTACAACCGGTGTGTTTTCAAATACTTCAATCACTACGGTTGCAGTATCACACAATGGTGTTGGTAATCCATCATCACAAATTGAATATGTGAATATGTCTGTTCCGATAAAGTCTGTATTTGGTGTGTATGTGTATGAACCATCAGGATTCAATACCAAACCACCATTTGTAGTTGTCGTTACTAATGTTATTGTTAAGTTATCACCGTTTGGATCAAAGTCATTTGTAATAACATTACCGTCAACTGGTTCATTAATCAATGTATTATTAAAGTCATTGATTGCTACTGGTGCATCATTACAATTCTCAACTGTGATTGTAAACTGCTTCGTACTTGTACAGTTTGTTGCATTTGTAACTGCTACTATATAAACAGTTGTTTGAGTTGGCGTTGCTACCGTATTTGCACAAGAAGTACAAGATAAACTATTCGCATCGCCACTTACTACTGACCAACTGTAATTGATTCCACCTTGTACTGTTAATGGTACATTACCACCTAAACAGATTGTGTCATCATTTGGAATAGTAATAACAATTGAATCTTGAAGTATTAAATCAATTGTATCTGTTCCTGTACAACCCTGCGTATTTGTAACTGCTGCTACAATTGAGTAGTTTCCTGCTATATTATTTGTAGGAATAAATGTTGTAGCTGGATCACTTGCGTCTCCAAATGTTCCCATCGCTGATGAGTATTGGAAGATGAAGTTAGGTGGAACTGAAGCTCCATTCACCATTACGTTTGCAGGTAACAAGTCATAATTTCCATTTGCATCTAAACAAGCTGTAACATCTTGTGCAAACACATCTGGTGTTGCTTTGATGATGTAGCTTACATTAGTCTGGAATACACAACCATTTACATTTGTAACTTCTACGGTATAGTTAAATTGACCTTGTGAAATACCTGTAAATTCAACAATCACTGAATCCGCTGTTACACTGATTACCTGAGCACCTTGTGAAGGTGAAACTGTTGCACCTGTATAACCGATTGCTGTCAAGTTGCGAACTACATACTGCATTGTTTGACCAACACACTCGATTGGTGAACTTGCTGTCATGTAATCTGTCGGTGAAACGCCACCATCATCTAAGATAACCGGTGGATGTGTCACTGGACAACTTCCGTTCATATTCGCTACGACAACATTGAATGTATCTGCTGATAATCCTGTAAAGATGTTGTTGAATTGGAAAGTAACTCCACCATCAATTGAGTATCTTAATGGTGCATTTCCACCTTGTGCATCTATTACTATCATACCATCTGAACCACCACAAGTTGATGGATCAGTTGCAAATACATTTGCAATAACTGCTGCATCTGGTGCTGTTAAGATGATTGGATTGTTTGGATAAACTTCCTCACAAGTTCCATCTGCATTTCTAACAACAATTGTGTAGTTACCTGTACCTAAACCTGTAAACACATTAGATGATTGCCAGTTAACACCACCATTGATTGAGTATTCTAATGCTCCTGTACCTGATGCAGTGATAGTTATTGTTCCATCAATCAATCCACAATCAGAAGGATCTGCTCCTACTACTGATGTAATTGTAATTGGTGAAGGTGCAGACAATGTTACTGTTGAACCTGTTACAATACATGTTCCGTTTGAATTTCTTACCTCAATGATATAACCATCAGCTGGTAATCCAAATAGTGTATTTTGTTGTGTCCAAGCACTTGTATCACCTGTACTTATCGTGATGTAACGGAATTGTAAGCCCATTCCACCATTTGCTGTAATTGTAATTGTACCATCATCTACATTACAATCCGTAGGATTTGTACTACTTACATTCGTAATTACTGGTTCTTGTGGTCCTGCTAATGTTACTGATGGATTTGTTACAAAACAACTTCCATCTGCATTGCTTACTGCAATATCATAAGTACCACTTGTTAAACCTGTAAATGTATTTGATAAACTCCAAGTTACACCGCCATCAATTGAGTAACGGAATGAACCGCTACCACTTACTGCTGTGATTGTAATCGAACCATCTGCTGCACTACAGTTTGAAGGATCAATTGTTCCTACTTGCGTAATAATCGGTGCTGCTGGTGCAATCAATGTGACTGTCTGACCATTTGTTTGACAAGAACCACCAATATTACGAACTGCAACTTGGTAATTACCTGGCCCTAATAAAGTAAAGTTACCTGTTGGTTGCCAAGAGAATCCACCGTCAATTGAGTATTCTAAACCTGCACCTGTCGCTGTCACTGTGATTGTTCCGTTAAGAGAATCACATTCTGTAGGATTCGTGAAAGTTACATTATCAATAGTTCCTTGTGTCGGTGTATTTAATGTAACTGTTCCTCCACTTACAATACAAGTTCCATCTACATTTCTAACTGAAATATTGTAAGGACCACCTGCTAATCCAACAAAAATGTTAGATGATTGGTAAGCTCCTCCGATTGAGTATTCAACCGCATTATTACTATTTACATTAATTGTAATTGTACCATCTTGAACACCACAATCAGATGGATCAGTTGGAATAACTGAAACAATTGCTGGTGCTGTCGGTGCTGTTAATGTAATTGTTGGATTCGTTACTGGACAAGTTCCACCGTTTGCAGCGTTTCTAACTACGATGTCGTAACTACCATCTGCTAAACTTGTGAATGTTCCTGTATTTTGCCATGTAACTCCGCCATCGTTAGAGTATTCTAATGGAGCAGTTCCGCCCGAAGCTGTTACTGTAATTGTACCATCATTTGTTCCACAATCTGTAGGATCTGTTGATTGTACATTAGTAATAGTCGGTGCGTTCGGTGCTGTCAATTGTACTGGATTACTGATATACAATACTTCACAAGTTCCATTCACATTCTGAACAGCTACGAAGTAATTACCCGAAGCTAATCCTGTGAAGTTACCTGTTGATTGCCATGTCAATCCACCGTTAATTGAGTATTCTATATTCTGTCCTGTTGCTGTTACTGTGATTGTACCATCATTTACACCACAATCCGTAGGATTAGTTGATGCAACTGTGTTAATCACAGGTTCAATAGGATCTGTAATAATAATTCCTGTTTCTGTTACTTCACAAGTTCCATCTACATTTCTAACTCCGATTGTATAAGGTGAACCTGCACCTGTTAAACCGATAAATGTATTTGATGATTGCCACAATCCACCATTCAATGAGTATTCAATAGCACTTGTGCTATTTACAAATACTGTAATCGAACCGTCAGTGTTTCCACAATCTGTAGGATTCGTTGCTACTACTTGTGTAATAACTGGTTGTGCTGGTGCATCTAAGGTTACAATCTGACCTTGAACTGGACAAGAAGTATCTGCATTTGCGATAGCTACTGTATAAGTTCCTGCTGCTAAACCTGTAAATGTTCCACCATTTGGCATCCAAGTCGTTCCACCATCAACTGAGAACAATAATGTTCCAACTCCGCCACCTGCTGTTACTGTGATTGAACCATCATCAATACCACAATTTGTAGGGTCGCTTGAGTTCACACTTGTAATCACTGGTGCTGCTGGAGCAGTTAATTGTACCGGATTATTAATGTGCGATACTGCACAAGTTCCATCAGTGTTACGAGTTACGATAAAGTAATTTCCTGATGCTAATCCTGTAAATGTTCCTGTTGGCTGCCATGTCAATCCACCATCAATACTATATTCTAATGAAGTTCCTGTTGCTGTAACTGTGATTGTACCATCATTAATGTTACAGTTTGATGGATCAGCAGAAGTAACGTTTGTAATTACAGGCTCAACTGGAGCTGTAATCGTTACATCATTACCCATCATCAAACAAGTACCGTCAATATTTCTAACTGCAATCGTGTAAGTTCCTGCATTCAATCCGATGAATACGTTAGATGGTTGCCATGAAGTACCGCCATCAATTGAGTATTCTACTGAACCTCCACCCATTGCTGTAATGTCGATTGTTCCGTCTGTGTTTCCACAATCTGTAATATCCGTTGATGCAACTGCTGTAATTGTTGGTGCAGTTGGTGAAGTCAATGTGGTTGTTGGATAATTCACTGCACATGAACCGTCAGTGTTTCTTACTCTAATATCGTAAGTTCCACCTCCTAATCCTGTGAATGTTCCACCGTTTGCAGCCCAAGTTACACCACCATCAACTGAATATTCTAATGGAGCTGTTCCGCCTGCTGCTGTAATAGAGATTGTACCATCATCAACACCACAATTTGTAGGTTCAGTTGATGTTACACTATTAATAGAAGGAGCATTTGGAGCAGTTAATACAATTGAATTATTAATGTATAATACTGGACAAGTTCCGTCTGTATTTCTAACTGCTACATTGTAAGTTCCACTTGCTAAGCCTGTGAAGTTACCTGTTGGCTGCCATGTAATTCCACCGTCAATTGAGTATTCGATAGAAGTTCCTGTTGCCGTTACTGTAATTGTACCATCATCAACACCACAATTTGATGGATCAGCTGATGTTACTGTATTAATAACTGGTAATTCAGGAGCAACTAATACAACATCTGCATCCGTTACTTGACACGTTGCATCAATGTTTCTAACTACGATTTGGTAAGTTCCTGCTGGTAAATTACTAAACTGATTCGTTTGTGACCAAGTCGTTCCACCATCAATTGAGTATTCTAACGCACCTGATGCAGTTGCGAAGATTGAAATTGTACCATCAACTATTCCACAATCTGTAGGATTAGAAGCAGTTACTGTTGTAATAACTGGAGCAACTTTATCATCTAATGTTTCTGTTGGTCCTACTGTCAAACAAGTTGTATCATCATTGCTTACCGCAATTTGGTAAGAACCACCTGCTAAGCCTGTGAATACATTATTTGTTTGCCATGTTGTTCCACCATCAATTGAGTATTGTAATGAACCGCTTCCTCCGTTTGCAGTTACTGTGATTGTTCCATCAGTAAAGTTACAGTCAGAAGGATCCGTTGAAGTTACTTGCGTAATTGCTGGACCGTTCGGTGCTGTTAAGATAACAGGATTATTAATGTAGAACTCAACACAACTTCCGTCGTTGTTGCGACCTACGATATTGTACGTTCCTGCTCCTAATGCTGTGAATGTTCCTGAACCTTGCCAGTTAATTCCACCATCAATTGAGTATTCTATATTCGCACCACCAACTGCTGCAATTGTGATTGTTCCATCGTTGATTCCACAATTTGATGGATCAGAAGAAACAACACTATTGATTGTAACTGGTGTCGGTGTCGTCAATGTTACTACTTGACCAACTACTTCACAAGTTTGATTAATATTTCTAACTGCAACGGTGTAAGTTCCACCTGGTAAGTTCAAGAAGTTATTTGATGCTTGCCAGTTGTTGCCACCATCAATTGAGTATTCTAATGAACCTGTTCCTGCTGCTGTAATACTAATTGTTCCATCTGTCAATCCACAATCTGTAGGGTCAGTTGATGCTACATTCGCAATTGTTGGAGCAACTAAGTCAGTTAAAGTAACTGACTGACCTTGTACTGGACAAGAACCATCGTCATTTGTTACCATTACTTGGTAAGTTCCACCACCTAATCCTGTGAATGTATTTGATGCTTGGTAATTCAATCCACCATCAATTGAGTATTGTAATGGTGCTGTTCCACCAACTGCTGTAATCGTGATTGTTCCATCATCAACATTACAATCTGTTGGTTGAGTTGATTGAACATCTGTAATAGATGGAGCATTTGGTGCTGTGATAATTACTGGATTATTAACATCTAATACTTCACACGTTCCATCTGTATTACGAGCTGCAACATAATATGTACCTGAAGCTAATCCTGTAAAGTTACCTGTTGGCTGCCAAGTTAATCCACCGTCAATTGAGTATTCGATAGAAGCACCTGTTGCTGTTACCGTGATTGTTCCGTCATCTGTTCCACAACCTGTTGGGTCAGTAGAAGCAACTGCATTAATCACTGGTAATACAGGTTGTGTTAATATCACATCTGCATCCGTTATGATACACGTTCCATCAATATTTCTAACTGCGATTTGATATGTTCCGCCTGGTAAACCGTTGAACATATCACCTTGTTGCCATGTCGTTCCACCATCAATTGAGTATTGTAACGCTCCGCTTCCTTGTGCTGTGATTTGGATTGCTCCGTCAAACACACCACAATCAGAAGGATTCGTTCCAACTACTGCCGAGATAACTGGTGCAACTGGTGCAGTCAATGTAATTGTTGGATAAGTTACTGGACAAGAACCATCCATATTTGTAACTACAACATCGTAAGTTCCACCTGCAAGACCTGTAAACTCGTTACTTGCTTGTGGTGTTCCTCCGTTGATTGAGTACATCAATGGTGCTGTTCCACCAACTGCTGTTATTGTAATTGTACCATTTACTAATCCACAATTTGTAGGATCAGTTGAAGATACATTTGTAACAGTCGGAGCATTCGGTGCAGTTAATACTACTGGATTATTTGCATCTAATACTTGACAAGTTCCGTCCACATTGCGAACTGCTACGTTGTAAGTTCCTGATGCTAATCCTGTAAATGTTCCTGTTGGCTGCCAGTTTAAGCCGCCATCAATACTGTATTCTATATTTGTTCCTGTTGCTGTTACTGTAATTGTACCATCTGTTGTTCCACAATTTGTAGGATCAGTTGAAGATACATTTGTAATAACTGGAGCAACTGGCTCTGTAATAATTTCGTCTGGTGCAGTTACTGGACAAGTTCCATCGATGTTACGAACCATGATTTGGTAAGTTCCACCTGATAAGCCTACAAAGAAGTTAGCTGCTTGGAATGTCGCACCACCATCAATTGAGTATTCTAATGAACCACTTCCTGATGCTAAGATTGTAATTGAACCATCTTGAACACCACAATCAGAAGGATCAGTTGATACAACTGATGCGATAACTGGTGTTGTAGGATCAGTCAATGTTACAATCTGACCTGTAACAGGACAAGTTCCATCATCATTAGAAATCATGATGTTATATGTTCCACCTGCAAGGTTTGTAAATACATTACTTGCTTGGAATGTTGCACCACCATCAATTGAGTATTGTAATGAACCACTTCCACCTGATGCTGTAATTGTAATTGTTCCATCAACAACACCACAATCACTTGGATCAGTTGGTGCTACATTGGTAATTACTGGAGCATTTGGTGCAGTTAATACTACTGGATTTCCATTGTCTAATACTTCACAAGTTCCATCTGTATTACGTACTGCAACGAAGTAGTTACCTGACGCTAAGCTGGTAAAGTTACCACTTGGCTGCCATGTCAATCCACCGTTAATTGAGTATTCTAATGAAGTTCCTGTTGCCGTTACTGTGATTGTTCCATCTGTTGTTCCACAATTTGAAGGATCAGTTGATGCTACTAAATCAATAACAGGTAATACAGGATTATCCAAAGTAACATCTGCGTCAGTTACAACACAAGTTCCATCTACATTTCTAACCGCAATCTGGTAAGTTCCACCTGACAAGTTATCAAACATGTCACCTTGTTGCCATGTCGTTCCACCGTCGATTGAGTATTGTAATGCACCTGTTCCGTTTGCTGTGATTGTGATTGTACCATCAAATACACCACAATCGTTAGGATCAGTTCCAACTACTGCTGTAATCACTGGTGCAACTGGTGCAGTCAATATTACGTCTGGTGCAGTTACTGGACAAGAACTTCCTGCATTCGTTACAATGATTTGGAATGTTCCACCATCAAGTCCTGTAAATGTATTACTTGCTTGGAATGTCGTTCCACCATCAATTGAGTATTGTAATGGAGCTGTTCCACCTACTGCTGTGATAGTAATTGTACCATCCGTTAAGTTACAGTTTGAAGGATCAGTTGATGCTACATTTGTAATACTTGGTGCATTTGGTGCAGTTAATACATAAGGATTGTTTGCATCTAATACTTCACAAGTTCCATCTGTATTTCTAACTGCTACATAATATGTACCTGAAGGTAATCCGAAGAAGTTACCCATTGCTTGCCATGTCAAGCCACCATCAATTGAGTATTCGATTGAAGCACCGTTTGCACTTACTGTAATTGAACCATTGTCCACACCACAATCCGTAGGATTTTGTGAAGTTACTTGGTTAATCACTGGTAATACTGGTGCAGTCAATGTTACATCTGGTGAAGTTACTTGACAAGTTCCATCAATATTTCTTGTTATGATTTGGTAAGTTCCACCTGGTAAACCAACAAATAATCCTGCTGCTGACCAAGTTGTTCCACCATCAATTGAGTATTCTAATGAACCGCTTCCGCTTGCTGTAATTGTAATTGAACCATCTACAACTCCACAATCTGTAGGATCAGTTGATGCTACATTTGTAATTGTTGGAGCAACTTTGTCTTCCAATACAACCACTGGACCGACTACTGAACAAGAACCATCATCATTTCTTACTAATACATTATACGTACCACCTGCAAGACCTGTAAATATTCCTGTTGTATTCGTCCATGAAACACCACCGTCAATTGAGTATTCATAAGAACCGCTTCCACCTGTTACTGAAACTGTAATTGTTCCATCCGTTACATTACAATCTGTAGGATCAGTTGAAGCTACATTTGTAATTGCTGGAGCATTTGGTGCATTTAATGTGATTGGATTTGTAGGATTTAAAGTAACACAAGTTCCATCAGCATTACGGATTGATACATTATATGTACCTGCTCCCAATCCTGAGAATGTGTTACTTATTTGCCAGTTTAATCCACCATCAATTGAGTATTCTAAGTTAGCACCGTTTGCATCTACTGTGATGAAACCGTCAGTTGTTCCACAGTTAGAAGGATCGTTTGATGCTACACTATTGTATGTCGGTTGAACAGGATCCGTTAATACTTCTGCCGTTGCTGCATCTACTTGACAAGTTCCGTCAATATTTCTAACTGAAATATTATATGTACCACCTGCTAAACCAGAGAATACATCAGATGCTTGCCATGTCAATCCACCATCAATTGAATATTGTAATGAACTTGTTCCTGTTGCTGTAATTGTAATTGTTCCGTCTGTTACACCACAATCTGTAGGATTCGTTGATGCAACTCCTGAAATCGCTGGTGCTGCTGGTGCTGTCAAGACAACATCTGGATAAGTTACTACACATGAACCGCCTGCGTTTCTTACTCTAATTTGGTAAGTTCCACCTGCTACATTTGTATAGTTACCACCATTTGCTTGGTAAGTTGCACCACCATCAATTGAGTATTCTAATGGAGCTGTTCCACCAACTGCTGTGATTGAGATTGTCCCATCTGTCTGGTTACAATCTGTCGGATCAGTTGAAGCAACTGTTGTAACTGATGGTGCATTTGGTGCAGTTAAGATAATTGGATTATCTACACTTAATACCATACATGTTCCATCTAAGTTACGAACTGCTACATTATATGTACCTGCTGCTAAGTTGCTGAATGTATTAGAAGTTGACCAATTTAAGCCTCCATCAATTGAGAACTCAATTCCTGGAACAGGATTGAATGTTGCTGCAATTGAGATTTGACCGTCTTGAGTTCCACAACCTGTAGGGTTTGATGAAACAACATTATCAATAATTGGAGCAACTGGCTCAGTAATGATTACTGGTGTTCCTGTTACTTCACAACTTCCGTTAATATTTCTAACTCTAATATCATATGTTCCTGCTGTCAAGTTCGAGAATGCATTTGAAGGTTGGTAAGTTACACCACCATCAATTGAGTATTCTAATGAACCGCCATTTGTTGCAGTAATTGTAATTGTTCCATCTGCATTTCCACAATCAGTTACGTTTGTAGAAGCAACATTTGTAATTGATACAGCTGCTGGAGCAGTTAATACTTCGATTGATCCTGTTACCACACAAGTTCCATCAGTATTTCTAACAGTAACTGGATAGGTTCCTGCTGCTAAACCTGTAAATGAACCTGATGCTTGGTAAGCTCCACCGATTGAGTATTCTAATGTTCCTGAACCTGTTGCCGTGATTGTAATTGTACCATCATTCACACCACAATTTGTAGGATCAGTTGATGCTACATTTGAAATCGTTGCTGCATTTGGTACAGTTAAGATAACAGGATTGTTAGTGTAAGCTACTTCACAAGTTCCATCACCATTTCTGATAATTACGTTGTAAGTTCCCGCACCTAATCCTGTAAATGTATTCATACCTGAAACCCAATTTACACCACCGTCGATTGAGAATTCAATTCCAATAGTAGGATTGAATGTCGCACCGATTGAGATTTGACCGTCAGTTGAGTTACAATCAGAAGGATCATTTGAAGTTACTACATTGATAACTGGTGCTACTGGCTGAGTGATAATCACTGGCTGACCTTGTACCTCACAACTTTCGTCAATGTTTCTAACTCTAACATCATATGTTCCACCTGCTAAGCCTGTGAATGAACCTGATTGATCCCAAGTCGTTCCACCATCAATTGAGTATTCTAATGTTCCTGTTCCGTTTGCTGTAATTGTAATTGTTCCATCTGCCAAGTTACAATCTGTCACATTCGTTGAAGCAATGTTTGAAATTGTTGGAGCAGTTGGCTCTTCAATTACTACGATTGAACCTGTTACTACACAAGAACCATTTCCGTTTCTTGCTTGAATATTATAAGTACCTGCTGCCAATCCTGTGTAAACACCACCATTTTGCTGCCATGTTGTTCCTCCGTTAATAGAGAATTGTACTGGAGCCATTCCGCCTTGAGCGGTAATAGTGATTGTTCCATCCGTTAACCCACAATCTGTAATATCCGTAGATGCTACGTTTGTGATTGAAGGAGCATTTGGAGCAGTTAAAATAACTGGATTTAAGTTATAAGCTACTTGACAAGTTCCATCAGTATTTCTGATGAAGATATTGTAAGTTCCTGCACCTAATCCTGTAAATGTATTATTCGTTGACCAATTCACACCACCATCAATTGAGAATTCAATTGGTTGTGAGAATGTCGCTGCAATTGAAATTTGACCATCATTTGTCGTACAACCTGTAGGACTACTTGATGCTACTGCATCAACTATAGGTGCTACCGGAGCTGTAATAATGATTGGTGTATCATTCACTTGACAACTTCCATCAATATTTCTAACTGACACATTATATGTACCTGCCGTCAATCCGATGAATGTTCCTGTTTGTGACCAAGTTCCGCCACCATTGATAGAGAACTCAACCGCACCTTGTGTAGATGACGCTGTAATTGTGATTGTTCCATCAGTTACATTACAATCTGTAATATTAGTAGAAGCAACACTTGCGATAACTGGAGCAACAGGATCTGTTAAAACAACTGTTGAACCTGTAACCACACATGAGCCGGTAGTTCCATTGCGTACTGCAATGTTGTATGTTCCACCTGCTAAGTTCGTGTAAGCACCACCGTTTTGTTGCCATGTTGCACCACCATCAATTGAGAATTGTAATGGAGCAACGCCACCTTGTGCAGAGATAGTAATTGTACCATCAATTACATTACAATCTGTAGGATCAGTTGATGCTACGTTTGTAATAGTTGCTGCGTTTGGTGCTGTAAGTATAACTGGATTGTTAGTATATAATACTTCACAAGTTCCATCTGTATTTCTAACTGATACATTATATGTTCCTGCACTTAATCCTGAGAATGTATTTGATGCTTGCCAGTTGATACCACCATCAATTGAGAATTCAACTCCTGGATTCAATCCAAATGTTGCTGCAATTGAAATCTGACCATCATTTGAGTTACAATCTGTAGGATCGTTTGATGCTACACTATTAATAACTGGAGCAACTGGATCCGTTAAGATAATTGTTGAACCATTTACTTGACATGTTCCATCAATGTTGCGAACTGCTACATTATATGTTCCACCTGCAAGACCTGTGAAGTTTCCTGATTGTGACCATGTTGTACCACCATCAATTGAGTATTCAACAGCACCTTGAGTAGATGAAGCTGTAACTGTAATTGTTCCGTCAGTTACACCACAATCAGAAGGATCAGATGATACCGTGTTTGCTATAACCGGAGCTACTTTGTCTTCTAAGACAACTACCGAACCTGTTACTACACAAGTTCCATCATCATTACGTACTGCAATGTTATATGTTCCTGCTGCTAAGTTTGTATAAATTCCACCGTTGTTATTCCAAGTCGCACCACCGTCGATTGAGTAATTCAATCCACCTGCACCTGATGCTGTGATAGTAATTGTACCATCAATCACGTTACAATCTGTAGGATCAGTTGATGCTACGTTTGTAATAATCGGAGCGTTTGGTGTTGTTAATACAACTGGGTTAGAAGTATATAATACTTCACAAGTTCCATCTGTATTTCTAACTGATACATTATATGTACCTGCACTTAATCCTGAGAATGTATTTGATGCTTGCCAGTTGATGCCACCATCAATTGAGAATTCAACTCCTGGATTCAATCCAAATGTTGCTGCAATTGAAATCTGACCATCATTTGAGTTACAGTTTGTAGGATCACTTGATACTACATTATCAATAACTGGTGTTACTGGATCAGTTAAAATAACTGCTGTCCCTGTTACATCACATGTTCCATCAATGTTGCGAACAACCGGATTATAAGTTCCACCTGCTAAACCACTAAATACATTTGATGGCTGCCATGTTGTTCCACCGTCAATTGAGTATTCAACCGAACCTTGACCACTTGATGCTGTGATGATAATTGTACCATCTTGAACATTACAATCAGAAGGACTTGATGAAGATACATTTGTAATTGTCGGAGCAACTTTATCTGTTAATGTTACAATCTGACCTGTTACTTGACAAGAACCACCTGCGTTGCGAACCATTGTATTGTATGTTCCGCCTGACTGGTTTGTGAATGTTCCACCGTTTGCAACCCAAGTTAAACCACCGTCAATTGAGTATTCTAATGGAGCTGTTCCACCTGTTGCTGTAATTGTAATTGTTCCATCAGTAATATTACAATCTGTAGGATCCGTTGAATTCACACTTGTAATAGAAGGTGAATTTGGTACAGATAAGATAACTGGATTCGTTGGACTTAATACTTCACATGTTCCATCAGTATTTCTAACAGAAACATTGTAAGTTCCAATCGCTAATCCTGTGAAAGAATTAGATGCTTGCCAGTTAATTCCACCATCAATTGAATATTGTAATGAAGCACCTGTTGCTGTAACGGTGATTGTTCCATCTACATTTCCACAATCTGTAGGATCAGTTGATGCTACTGAGATATTAGAAGGTGCAGTTGGTTCTGTAATCGTTACATCAGTTGCTGTTACTTGACAAGTTCCATCAATGTTCTGAACAATGATTTGGTACGTTCCTGCTGACAATCCTGTGTAAGTACCTGATTGTTCCCAAGTTGTTCCACCATTGATTGAGTACTGAACTGTACCTTGTCCGCTTGATGCTGTAATTGTAATCGTTCCGTCTGTGTTTCCACAATCTGTAATATTTGTAGAAATAACAGAAGCAATAACTGGTGTCACTTTATCCGTCAATGTTACATCTGGATAAGTTACAATACATGTATTACCAGGATTTGAAACTCTAATTTGGTAAGTTCCACCTGATAAAGTATTGAATGTATTATTTGTTGACCAAGTCGTTCCGCCATCAATTGAGTATTCTAATGGTGCCGTTCCGCCTGTCGCTGTAATTGTAATTGAACCATCAGCAACTCCACAATCTGTAGGATCAGTTGATGCTACATTTGTAATTGAAGGTGCATTTGGAGCAGTTAATACAACCGGATTATTTGCATCAGCAACTTCACAAGTTCCATTGTCATTTCTAACATAAACATTGTAAGTACCTGCTGCTAAACCAGAGAATGTATTAGATGCTTGGTAATTTAATCCACCATCAATTGAGTATTCTAAGTTAGAACCTGTTGCCGTGATAATGATTTCTCCATCATTCACACCACAGTTTGAAGGATTTGCAGGAGCAACATTTGTAACAACTGGTGCAACTGGTGCATCAATGATTACTGCTGCTGCTGTTACTTCACAAGTTCCATCAATATTTCTAACTGTAGGAATATATGTTCCTGCTGTTAATGCTGTAAAGTTTCCTGATTGTGACCAATTCGTACCATCAATTGAGTATTCAACTGCACCTTGTACAGATGATGCTGTAATTGTAATTGTTCCGTCTGTGTTTCCACAATCAGTAATATCTGTATGAGCAACGTTTGCGATAATTGGCAATACTTTATCCGTCAATGTTACATCTGGAGAAGTTACAATACAAGTGTTACCTGGATTAGAAACTCTAATTTGGTAAGTTCCACCTGATAAGTTATTGAATGTATTGCTTGTTGACCAAGTTGCACCACCATCAATTGAGTATTCTAATGGTGCTGTTCCGCCTGTTGCTGTAATTGTAATTGAACCATCTGTAACTGTACATTCCGTAGGGTCTGTTGAAGCTACATTTGTAATTGAAGGTGCATTTGGTGCAGTTAAGATAGTTGGATTGTTTGCATCCAATACTTCACATGTTCCACCTGCTGTATTGCGAACTGCAATATAGTATGAACCTGATGCTAAACCGTTAAATACATTTGATGCTTGGTAAGTTAAACCTCCATCAATTGAGTATTCAATATTTGCACCTGTTGCACTTACTGTAATTGTACCATCAACTAATCCACAATTTGTAGGATTAGAAGAAACAACGTTTGTAATAATTGGTGCAGTCGGTGCAGTGATTGTTACATCTATATCTGAAACTTCACAAGTCTCATCAATATTTCTAACACGGATTTGGTAAGTTCCTGCTGCCAATCCTGTAAATGAACCTGATTGTTCCCAAGTCGTTCCACCGTCAGTTGAGTATTCAATTGTACCTGTTCCGTTTGCTGTAATTGTAATTGTTCCATCAGTCAATCCACAATCTGTAACATTTGTAGATGCTACTGCTGAGATTGTTGGAGCAACTTTATCCGTTAAGACAACTACTGAACCTGTAATTTCACAAGTTCCGTTATCGTTGCGAACCATGATGTTATATGTTCCACCTGCAAGACCTGTAAATGAACCTGTTGTATTATTCCAAGTTGTTCCACCATCAATTGAGTATTCGTAAGAACTACTTCCTCCTGATGCTGTAACTGTAATTGTTCCATTTGCTAAACCACAATCCGTTGGATCTGCTGAAGCAACATTTGTAATACTTGGTGCATTCGGTACAGTTAAGATAACTGGGTTGTTTGCATCTAATACTTCACATGTTCCACCAACATTGCGAACTGCTACATAGTAGTTACCTGCTGTCAATCCTGTAAAGTTACCAGTTGCTTGCCATGTCAAACCTCCATCAATTGAGTATTCAACACCCGCAGCACCTGTTGCTGTAACTGTGATTGTTCCATCAGTTGTATTACAATCTGTTGGATTAGTAGGAGTAACTGCTGTAATAACTGGTTGTGAAGGTGCAGTGATTACTACATCAGCATCTGAAACCATACAAGTTCCGTCGATATTTCTAACACGGATTTGGTAAGTTCCTGCTGTCAATCCTGTGAAGTTTCCTGATTGTGACCAAGTCGTTCCACCATCAATTGAGTATTCAACCGTTCCTGTTCCACTTGCCGTTACTGTAATTGTTCCATCAGTTACACCACAATCTGTAACGTTTGTAGATGCTACTGTTGCAATTACTGGAGCAACTTTATCCGTTAAGTTCACTACTTGACCGGTTACTTCACAAGAACCATCTGCTGCATTTCTTACTCTAATTTCGTAAGGGTTTCCTGCTGCGTCTAATCCTGCAAATGTATTTGATGCTTGGTAAGTTGCACCACCATCAATTGAGTATTCTAACGCTCCGTTTCCTGAAGCTGTAATTGTAATTGTTCCGTCCCCCGAAGGCTCGGGGCAATCTGTAGGATTCGTTGATGCTACGTTTGTGATTGTTGGTGCATTCGGTGCAGTTAATACAACTGGATTATTTGCATCTAAGATTTCACAAGTTCCATCTGAGTTACGAACTGATACATTATATGTACCTGGTTGTAATCCTGTGAATGTTCCTGTGTTAGACCAATTTAATCCACCATCAATTGAGTATTGAATTCCACCTGCTGCTGTTGCAGAAACGGTAATTGAACCGTCATTCACACCACAGTTTGATGGGTCAGTTGATGCAACACTTGTAATAACTGGTGTTGTCGGTGCTGTGATTGTTACATCAGTATTAGACACTTCACAAGTTCCGTCAATGTTTCTTACTCTAATTTGGTAAGTTCCTGCCGTTAATCCTGTGAATGTTCCTGATTGTGCCCAAGTCGCACCACCATCAATTGAGTATTCAACTGTTCCTGTTCCGTTAGCCGTGATTGTAATTGTTCCATCAGTTACGTTACAATCTGTAATATTTGTAGATGCTACGTTTGTGATTGAAGGAGCAACTTTATCAGTTAATGTTACAATCTGACCTGTTACTTCACAAGAGTTGTCCGCTGCGTTGCGAACCATTGTATTATATGTTCCACCTGCTAAGCCTGTGAAGATTCCTGTTGTATTTGTCCAAGTCGTTCCACCGTCAATTGAGTATTCAAATGAACCACTTCCGCCTGTTGCTGTGATTGTAATTGTACCATCAGTTACTGCACAGTTTGTAGGATCAGTTGAAGTTACACTTGTAATACTTGGTGCGTTTGGAGCAGTTAAGATAGTTGGATTATTAATATCCAATACTTCACAAGTTCCATCTGTGTTTCTAACTGAAATGTAGTAAGAACCTGATGCTAAGTTTGTGAATGTTCCACCATTTGTCATCCAAGTTAATCCACCGTCAATTGAGTATTCTAATGAAGCACCTGTTGCTGAAACCGTAATTGTTCCATCAGTTGCTCCACAATTTGTAGGATCCGTTAATGCTACATTTGTAATAATTGGTGCAATTGGTGAAGTCAAGGTAACATCTGTTGAAGTTACTACACAAGTTCCATCTAAGTTACGAACCGCAATTTGGTAAGTTCCTGCTGCTAAACCTGTGAATGAACCTGATTGTACCCAAGTTGTTCCACCATCAATTGTATATTGATAATTTCCACTTCCACCTGCTGCTGTGATTGTAATTGAACCATCAACTACGCCACAATCTGAAATATTTGCAGAAGCAACACTACTGATACTTGGTGTAACTGGTTCTGTAATTACTACAATCTGACCATTTACAACACAACTGTTATCACTATTGCTTACCGCAATATTGTATGTTCCTGCTGTTAAGCCTGTGAATGTATTTGATGCTTGCCATGTTCCACCACCATCAGTTGAGTATTGTAATGGAGCATTTCCACCTGTTGCAGTAATTGTAATTGAACCATCAGTCAATCCACAATTTGTAACATTCGTTGATGCTACATTTGTAATTGAAGCTGTACTTGGAGCATTTAAGATTACAGGATTCGAAGTGTAAATCACTGCACAAGTACCATTTGAATTACGAACTGTAATGTTGTAAGTACCTGATGCTAATCCTGTGAATGTTCCACCGTTTGTAACCCAATTCAATCCACCATCAATTGAGTATTCAACTGTTCCCGTTCCTGCTGTTGCCGAAACTGTGATTGTACCATTATTTGTATTACAATCATCAGGATCTGTTGAAGCAACTCCATCAATTGTTGGTTGAGCTGGTTCTGTAATCGTTACATCTGTTGCAGATACTTCACAAGAACCGTTGATATTTCTAACACGGATTTGGTAAGTTCCTGCTGACAAGTTGCTAAATATGTTTGATGGTTGGTAAGTTGTACCACCATTGATTGAGTATTCTAATGAACCGTTTCCTGTTGCAGTAATTGTGATTGAACCATCAGTTAATCCACAATCAGAAACATTTGTAGCAGCTACATTTGCAATAACTGGTACTGTCGGAGCAACTAAGGTTACAATTGGTCCTGTAACAACACAATTATCATCTGCATTTCTAACAAAGATATTGTACGTTCCTCCTGCTAAACCATTGAAAATACCATTATTGGCAAAGTAATCAACACCGTTGATTGAGTATTCTAATGGAGCAGTTCCACCTGTTGCTGTTACTGTAATTGTACCATCATCAACACCACATTCTGTAGGATTTGCATTGGCAACATTTGTAATCGTTGCTGATGCAGGAGCAGTTAATACTAATGGATTATTAACATAAGAAACTTCACAAGTTCCGTCCGTATTTCTAACCTCTACATTGTATGTACCTGAACCTAATCCTGAGAATACGTTAGATGCTTGCCAGTTAAATCCACCATCAATTGAGTATTCGATTGATGTTCCTGTTGCGTTAATTGTGATTGTTCCATCAACTACACCACAATCAGTAGGATTTGTAGAAGCTACTGAATTAATAACTGGTAATTCAGGTGCTACTAATGTTACATCCGTATCTGTTACTTCACAAGTTCCATCAATGTTTCTAACACTGATTTGGTATGTTCCTGCAGATAATCCTGAGAATACATTTGAAGGTTGGTAAGTTGTACCACCATCAATTGAGTATTCAACCGAACCTTGTCCGCTTGTTGCTGTAATTGTAATTGTTCCATCAACTACACCACAATCAGATGGGTTCGAAGATGTTACTGTTGAAATAACTGGTGCAATCGGATCAGTCAATGTAATTGAAGGATTAGTTACTTCACAAACACCACCTTGAATTCTTACACGGATTTGGTAGTTTCCACCACTTAATCCTGTGAAGACACCTGTCGTATTTGACCAATCTCCACCACCATCAATTGAGTATTCTAATGTTCCTGTTCCGTTTGCTGTAATTGTAATTGTACCATTTGACAATCCACAATTTGTAGGATCCATTGATTGAACATCAGTAATTGTTGGTGCATTTGGTGCTGATAAGATAACTGGGTTTGAAGTATATAATACTTCACAAGTTCCATTCAGGTTGCGAACTGAAACATAATATGTTCCTGCTGCTAATGCTGTGAATGTTCCACCGTTTGATTCCCAAGTTAAACCACCATCAATTGAGTATTCTGTTGCACCGTTTCCTGCTGTTGCCGTTACGGTAATTGTACCATCATCAACACCACAATTTGATGGATCAGCTGATACTACATTTGTAATTGCTGGAGCAATAGGATCAGTTAATGTAATTGCTCCTTGATTTGTTTCACAAGTTCCACCTACATTTCTAACTACTATTGTATAAGGTGAACCTGCACCTGTTAAACCACTAAATACATTTGATGATTGGTAAGTTGTACCGCCATCAATTGAATATTCTAAAGCACTTCCGTTAGAAGAAGTTGCTGTAATTGTAATTGTTCCGTCTGTTGCACCACAATCTGTTGGATCTGTTGATGCTACATTTGATACTGTTGGAGGAACTGGATCAACTAATGTTATGATTGGTCCTGTTACTTCACAATCATCACCTGCATTTCTTACAATGATGTTGTAAGTACCTGCACCTAATCCTGTGAATGCACCTGTTGTATTCGTCCAAGTTGCACCATTATCAATTGAGTATTCTAATGGAGCCGTTCCGCCTGTTGCTGTAATTGTGATTGTTCCGTCTGCAACACCACAATTTGCTGGATCGTTAGAAGCAACATTTGTAATCGTTGCTGCTGCTGGTGATGACAATACAACCGGATTATTAACATCTGAAACTTCACAAGTTCCATCTGTATTTCTAACAACAACATTATATGTTCCTGCACTTAATCCTGAGAATGTCGCATTGTTTGACCAATTAAATCCACCATCAATTGAGTATTGTAATGCTCCGCTTCCTGTTGCCGTGATAGTAATTGAACCATCATCGATACCACAATCAGAAGGATTATTTGATACTACCGTTGTAATTGAAGGCTGAACTGGTTGTGTGATTGTTACATCTGTATCTGTAACTACACACGTTCCATCAATATTTCTAACACTGATTGAGTAAGTTCCTGCAGTTAATCCTGTAAATGCACCTGATTGTACCCAAGTTGCACCACCATCAATTGAATATTGAACTGTTCCGCTTCCACTTGCTGTAATTGTAATTGTTCCATCAGTAAATCCACAATCTGAAATATTTGTAGAAACTACTGAACCAATTACTGGAGCAACTGGATCTGTAATCGTTACTACTTGTCCTGATACTTCACAAGTTCCTGTTGCACCGTTTCTTACTAAGATATTGTAAGTTCCGCCTGCAAGACCTGTAAATGAACCACCATTTTGTGTCCAAGTAATTCCGTTATCAATTGAGTATTCTAAAGGAGCTGTTCCGCCTGTTGCTGAGATTGAAATTGTACCATTTGTTAATCCACAATTTGTAGGATCCGTGAATGATACATTTGTAATACTTGGTGCATTTGGAGCAGTTAAGATAATCGGATTATCTGTGCTTAATACATCACAAGTTCCATCTGTATTTCTAACAACAACGTTGTAAGTTCCTGATGTTAAACCTGAGAATACATTTGATACTTGGAAGTTAATTCCACCATCAATTGAGTATTCGATTGAAGTACCAATTGCATTTACTGTGATTGTTCCGTCATTCACACCACAATCAGAAGGATCCATAGATGCTACTGAACTGATAGTTGGTAATTCAGGATTTACTAAAGTAACATCAGCATCAGTTACTTGACAAGTTCCGTCTAAGTTTCTAATTCTGATTTGGTATGTTCCTGCTGTCAATCCTGTGAATGAACCTGATTGTGACCAAGTCGTTCCACCGTCAATTGAGTATTGAATAGTTCCGCTTCCTGCTGTTGCATCAATTGTGATTGTTCCATCAGTCACACCACAATCAGAAGGATTTGCTGAAACTACACTATTCATTGTCGGTGCAGTTGGTTCTGTGATTGTAACAATTGAACCTGTTACGATACATGTTCCACCTGCATTCTGAATTGAAATATTATATGTTCCTGCTGCAAGACCATTGAATACGTTTGATGATTGATAAGCACCACCGATTGAGTATTCTAAATTAGTACCTGTTGCAGTAATTGTAATTGTTCCGTCTGTGTTTCCACAATTTGTAATATTTGTAGAAGCAACATTTGTAATTGTACCTGCACCTGGAGCAGTTAATACTACTGGATTCAAGTTATAAGGTACTTCACAAGTTCCGTTCATGTTTCTAATTGAAACATTGTAAGTTCCTGCACTTAATCCTGTGAATGAACCACTGTTTGACCAATTCGTTCCACCATCAATTGAGTATTCAGTAGCTCCTGTTCCGCCAATTGCTGAAACTGTGATTGTTCCGTCATTAGAACCACAATTCGTTGGATCAGTTGATGCGAAGCTATTGATAGATGGTTGAGATGGTGCAGTAATGATTACGTTAGCATCAGATACTTCACAAGTTCCGTCGATATTTCTAACACGGATTTGGTAAGTTCCTGCTGATAAGTTAGAGAATACATTTGATGGTTGCCATGATGCACCACCGTTAATTGAGTATTCAACTGAACCGCTACCACTTGCGTTAATTGTAATTGTTCCATCAGTCAATCCACAATCTGTAACATCTGTAGAAGCTACTGAACCAATTACTGGAGCAACTTTATCAGTTAATGTTACTACTTGACCATTTACAGGACAAGTTCCACCGTTGAAGCTATTTCTAACTACGATTTGGTAAGTTCCACCTGCAAGAGCATTGAATGTATTTGATGCTTGCCATGTTGAACCGTTGTCAATTGAGTATTCTAATGGAGCAACT
>JBGCFH010000405.1:0-15000 GCA_045106825.1 Saprospiraceae bacterium
GGAATTAGGCGGAATGGCGAAAGCAATTGAAAATGGTTTGCCAAAGCTCAAAATCGAAGAAGCTGCCGCTAAAAAACAGGCTCGAATTGATAGCGGAATTGATAAAATTATTGGTGTCAATTTATTTATCAATCAAGATGAAGAGGAAACACTTGATGTATTGGAAGTCGATAATTCGGCAGTACGAAAAGCACAAGTTGAAAAATTACAACAAGTAAAAGCAAATCGTGATGAAGCAGCCGTAAAAGCAGCACTTAAAAATATTGAAAATGGTGCAAAAGGCGATGCTAATTTATTGGATTTAGCCATCAAAGCAGCGAGGTTACGAGCGACTTTAGGCGAAATTTCAGATGCAATGGAAGTTCATTTCGGACGTTTCAAAGCCACAACTCAAACGATAAAAGGTGCTTACGCCAAAGCGATTATGAACGATACTGATTTTGAAAAAGCAAGACAATTGTCTAACCAATTTTATAAAAAAGAAGGTCGTCGTCCACGGATTATGATTGCAAAATTGGGACAAGATGGACACGATAGAGGTGCGAAAGTCATTGCGACATCTTTTGCAGATATTGGTTTTGATGTGGATATGGGACCTTTGTTCCAAACGCCCGAAGAAGCGGCTCGTCAAGCAGCAGAAAATGATGTACATATTTTAGGAATTTCGTCTTTAGCTGCTGGTCACAAAACGCTTGTTCCTCAGGCGATTAAAGCATTGGAAAGTGTTGGTCGTGAGGATATTATGGTGGTTGTTGGTGGTGTTATTCCGCCACAGGATTATCAATTTTTATTTGATACAGGTGTCGTTGGTGTTTTTGGTCCTGGAACGGTGATTTCTAAGGCAGCGAGTTCTATTTTGGAGATTATGCTTGATGATATTCCATAGGTACAACCTATGGCTACTCGTATTGAACTCTTCCAGAGTTCGGACGAACTGATGTGAAATAAAACTGACCTTGGAAAGGTCGAATATGAATAACCGTAGGTAGTACCTACGGATTTTAAAACAAAACCTATGAATATTAACTAACTCTGGAAGAGTTAAACGTGAATAGCCATAGGTTGTACCTATGCAAAAAATGCCACACACTAAACTAATTTACCACATTGTATTCGGCACAAACCACCGAAGACGAGTATTGACAAAAGATAATCGAAAGCGGTTATTTAAATTTATCTGGGGAATTTTGCAAAAGAAAAAATGTCATTTATACAGAATAAACGGTGTGGAAGATCACGTACATATTTTAACAAGTATGCGAACACCTATGAATATTGCAGACTTGGTAAAAGATATTAAAGTGGCTTCTAACTTATGGATAAAAGAAGAACGAATTTTTTCTGAATTTATAGAATGGCAAGTTGGTTATGGTGCATTTACAGTTTCGGCTTATGAAAAAGACGGTTTGATTGAATACATCAAAAATCAAGAAGCACATCATAAAATAGAAACTTACGAAGATGAATATCGAAGATTATTAAGAGAACACGATATAGATTTTAAAGAAAAATATTTATTTGAATAGTGTCCATTGGTAAAACTCTGGAAGAGTTGAATATGAGTAACCATAGGTTGTACCTATGGACACACACGATTGAAAATGAAACTCGAACACATCGGCATTGCCGTAAAAAACTTAGAAAATAGCAATGAACTATTCAAAACATTGCTTGGAAAAGCACATTATAAAATAGAAGAAGTCGCTTCTGAACACGTAAAAACATCGTTTTTCCAAACAGGCGAAAGTAAAATTGAGTTATTAGAAGCGTCAAATCCGAATAGTGCAATTGCGAAATTTATCGCTAAACGAGGTGAAGGTATTCATCATATTGCGTTTGAAGTCGAAGATATTTATTCAGAAATGAAACGTTTGGAAGCAGAAGGTTTTCGATTATTAAATGAAACACCAAAACGTGGTGCGGATAATAAATTGGTTTGTTTTATTCATCCGAAAACGGCAAATGGCGTTTTGGTGGAATTGTGTCAAACTATAAAAGAAGATATTTAACCGCAGAGAACGCAGAGGTTACGCAAAGGTCGCAAAGTTTTTATTATAAAATGCTTAGCGTTCTCTGCGAAAAATCTCTGCTAACGCTGCGGTTCAAAAAATATAACTAACAAAAAGAACATGAAAAACAGAATTGAAGAATTAAACTCAAAAATAGCCGAAGCAAAACTCGGTGGCGGACAAGTTCGCATTGACAAACAACACGCAAAAGGCAAACTAACCGCTCGTGAAAGAGTACATTTCTTGATGGACGAAGGTTCGTTTGAGGAAGTTGGGATTTTAGTGACGCATCGAACGACGGATTTTGGTATGGAAAAACAAAAATTCTACGGCGATGGCGTTGTAACTGGTTACGGAACGGTGAATGGTCGTTTGGTCTATGTTTTTGCACAAGATTTTACGGTTTTTGGCGGTTCATTGTCAGAAACACATGCGGAAAAGATTTGTAAAATCATGGATATGTCGATGAAAATGGGTGCACCTTTGATTGGTTTGAATGATTCTGGTGGAGCGAGAATTCAAGAAGGTGTTCGTTCTCTCGGTGGTTATGCAGATATTTTTTATCGCAATGTTCAAGCTTCGGGTGTCGTGCCGCAGATTTCGGCAATCATGGGACCTTGTGCTGGTGGTGCGGTTTATTCGCCTGCGATGACGGATTTTACGGTAATGGTGGAGAATACATCTTATATGTTTGTAACTGGCCCAAATGTCGTTAAAACAGTAACAAATGAAGAAGTAACTTCTGAAGAATTAGGTGGTGCTTCGGCTCACTCGACAAAATCTGGTGTTACGCATTTGACAGCTGGAAATGACTTGGATTGTATTAATAAGGTAAAGCAATTGTTAAGTTATATGCCACAAAATTGTGAGGATAAACCGACAAAATTACCTTATGAATTAGGCAACGAAGTGCGTGAAGTGTTGGAAACTATCGTTCCCGAAAATCCGAATCAGCCGTATGATATGCGAGAAGTGGTAGAAGGTATTGTAGATACAGATTCTTTCTTTGAAATTCATAAAGATTATGCGACTAATATTGTAGTTGGATTTTCGAGAATTGCTGGTCGAAGCATTGGAATCGTGGCGAATCAGCCGATGAGTTTAGCTGGGGTTTTGGATGTGGAAAGTTCTAAAAAAGCAGCTCGTTTTACTCGTTTTTGCGATTGTTTCAATATTCCATTGTTGGTGTTGGTGGATGTACCTGGATTTTTACCTGGAACGGATCAGGAATGGAATGGCATTATTACAAACGGAGCAAAATTATTGTACGCATTGAGTGAAGCAACTGTGCCGAGAGTAACGGTGATTACTCGTAAGGCTTATGGCGGAGCGTATGATGTAATGAACTCAAAACACATTGGGGCAGATATGAATTTTGCTTGGCCTTTGGCAGAAATTGCAGTGATGGGAGCAAAAGGTGCGAGTGAAATTATTTTCCGTAAGGAAATAAAAGCTGCGGAAAATCCTGCGGAAAAATTGGCAGAGAAAGAAGCAGAATATGCCGAGAAGTTTGCAAATCCTTATCGTGCTGCTCAACGTGGTTTTGTTGATGAAGTTATTTATCCAAAAGATACAAGACGTAAATTGATTAAGGCGTTTGCTATGTTGGAGAATAAAGCGGTGACTTTGCCTAAGAAAAAGCATGGGAATATTCCATTATAAAATCTTTTGTGAGGTATTTTATAAGAATGTTATATATGCTGAACAGTTACTTTATTTTTTATATTTCACTTAGGCAATAGTCTATGAAGTTTTTCAAAAATGATTTTTAAAATATGTATTTTGATGTAGAAATTTAAAAGTATAAATCATTGATTATCAATTAAACATTCTTGGAAGTGATGTAGTAAATTTGTTAAAAGATGACTTTTGTTGCCACAGAATTTTTCAAAGAACGAATAACAACTTATGTTGTGAAACGTACATTAAGGAAAAGGATTTCAAGTCGATAAAAATTGGTTCATCATGTTGAACGTTTTATAAAAACAAAATTTTCATACGCAAAAGGTTATTTCGATATTTGAAATAACCTTTTGTAGTTTATACAACTCAAAAAACACGAAGTTTTGAATAATGATACAACCATTTTGAAATTGTCTTTACAGTAGGTTTTATAAGAATTTATTATTCATATTAAAAACAACTAAAAAGATGAGAAAAATTCCTTTTTTATTAATGTTATTAAGTATTTTCGTAATTACTTCTTGTAATGTTATTAATCCCAAATTACAAAAAATTCAAATTGAATTAGAAAATGTATCAGATGAAACTATCGAAAATATTACTTTCCATGGAATCGATTATGGTACTTTAGAATCAGGAAAAGTTAGCACGTATCAGTTTCACGAACCTTTCTATAGACAGACGATGCCTTATTGTGAAGGTACTATTGATGGTCAAAAAGCTGGAAATATGGTAGGATTAATTTGTTTTATTGATGAAAGTGATATATTAAAATCAGGGAAATATACGATAGAAATAGATTATGAAACTACTGAAGAAGGTCAAGCAAATTTATCTTTGAAGTTTAAAGAATAACCGTAAAACTTATCAAAAATGAAAAAAACACTATTTATAATAAGCATATTAAGTATTGTTCTAAATACGACTTGTGATACATTTGAAAATCTTGATAAAGACTTGATTTACATCAAATTAGAAAATATTTCTGATGAAAAAATGGAAAATTTCACTCTAAACGAAAGCGATTTTGGAACAATCAAATCAGGACGAAAATCAGATTATCATGATTTAGAAGCGTTTTTGATACAAGATACATATCCATGGACAACTTATGAATGTGAAATTAATGGAAAAATTTTCTCTAATAAAGGTCAACACAGCTGGTGTTCGACAGGTTTAATTTCATTAGAACCAGGTCGATATAATGTAAAAGTTGATATTCAACAACTTTCGGATGATGTTTCAACACTTACTTTTGAGATAGAAGAATAAATCTTAGGAATGATGAGGGAATAGGTAGTATTTGTAACTTGTTCCCTAAACATTCATTTCAAATATCAAATATTTCTTATAAATTTCACCAAAAAAGTTTTGCATTGCTCGATTCATCATCAAGTTATCTTCCAAAATCCAACTGCCTTCGCCGTATAAAATTCCTTTATCAATAGCAGCTTTGAGTAATTCGTAACACAATACGATGTCAATTCCTTTATTGCGATATTCGGGAATAACACCTAAAGTAATAACTCTTGCCCATTTTATATTTTTGCGTTGTGTAAACAATTTCAAAAAATTAAATGGAAATAAACGACCATTCATTTGCTTTTGAATATAGAAAAAGTCAGGAATTGCTAAGGCTTTTCCCACAACTTTTCCATCCATTTCTGCGAAAAATAACAAATCCTCATCAGCGATTAATTTTAAATCGTTACCCATTTTATCCAGTTCCCTTTCCGTGAATGGAATATGTCCCCAATTAGCTTCCCAAGCAGCATTGTAAATTGATTTTACATGCTTCATTTCCTCCTTTAGATTTTTCTTTTTTAGATTTCTAATCGTAACACCAGTTCGTTTTCTAACAATAGTTGCACCTCGTTTGAGTCGTTCGTTGGCGAAAGCCTTCTTCGCATCAACTTTATAAGCATACAACAATTTCACTTCTTCAAATCCATAATTACGAATCAATTTTTCGTAATAAGTAGGATTATAAGTTGTCATCAGTCGAGGCGAATCATCGAAGCCTTTAGTCAATAATCCAAAGTCGTAATTGCTTGAAGGCGAAGCTGGACCTTGCACTTTTTTCAAGCCTTTAGCTTTGAGCCACTTTCGGGCTTCATCAAAAAGAGTATTGGCAACTTCTTGATTATCAATACATTCAAAGAAACCGAAAAAACCAGTTGGTTCAGCTTCTTGATGTTCGTTGTATAATGGATTATCGACAGCAGCGATTCGACCGACTGTTTTACCATTTTTTTTACCAATAAAAAACTGCATTTCACCATATTCATAAAATGGATGTTTTGGTGAAAACCATTCTTTCATATCTAATTGTAAAGGTGGAACCCAAAATTCATCATTTTTATAAATTAACCAAGGAAGATTTATAAAAGCATTTCTATCTTTTCTCGAAATAACTGGGAGAATTTCTATCATCTGGTTTAGTTGTATTTGGTGAATATTATTGTCAAATGTAAGAAAAAATGTGAATTGGAAGTGATTTAATAATCGTATAGTTTGCAGATAGAGAATAATATTTGCTATTTACAATTTGATACGAAATCAAAGGGTTTTTTCATGAAAAAATTAATAATGCCAAAATCGTGCGTTTAATCGGATTAAAATCAGATTCTTTAGATGGTTCATTACAAAGAAGCACTCGAAAATATAAAGTTGAGTGTTTCATTAATCCTTTTCCTATCTATAGAATCGGGTTTTCAACCCGATTAAACGCAGAATGTTTTTTATGAGAAAGCCCTTTATGAAATCAGTACATTTATAATTTAAACTTAAAAATACGTTACAAATGAAAATGAGAAAATTATTAAAAATCAGTACATTATTTTTAATGCTAATTCTAATAGTAAGTTGTGGAAATGAAGCAACTGAACAACAGTCTGAACAACAACCTCAACAAGAATCAGAACAGCAACAAACGGATAATCAAGAAGCTCTATCTCCAGAAAATACATTAGTGATTCAAGGTGACAAAGTGAATTTACGAGATAAACCAACTACATTAGATTCTAAAGTCGTTGGACAAGTCAATTCAGGCGAAACTTTTGTAATCAAAAGCTCTTCTGATGATTTTGAAACAATTGGAAAACAAGTAGATTACTGGTACGAAATCGAAAAAGATGGCAAATCAGCTTGGGTTTTTGGAGCGTTTACGTCCAGAGATTTGAATAATAATCCAAGGACTTTTAGAGGTGTTTATGATGGTACAGAATGGGGCGATTATTTCTATTTAACATTTCAAGTTGAAAATAAAGACTTCTCTATGGATTTCGGTGAAGGTGCAAACCATAATGATTATGGCGAATATGACCTTGAAGAAAAAGAAGATGAATTTAAAGGAAAAACCTTTGATGTCATTTGGAAAGTATTGATGACTGAAACTTATGCAGGTGAAGGAAGTATGGAAATTGTAGAACGAGAAGTACCTTATATTGTTGATTTACAGTTGGTTGAATAAGATGATTGTGTTGCTTCGCTGATTGTATCGCCTTCGGCTGATTGTTTGATTGTTGTCGCTTCGCTCATTGTTAATGGAATATACGTAAAACAATCAGCGAAGCGACACAATCATACAATTACAACCTCGTTTTCAATTTCACCACCATTTCATTTTTCCAAGTCAAAAAGTCGCCAGCTTCGATGTGTTTTCGAGCTTCACCAACGAGCCATAAATAAAAACTCAAGTTGTGTAAAGTAGCGATTTGAGCACCTAACAATTCTTTGGCAGCAAACAAATGACGCAAATATGCTTTGCTATAATTTCGACTGGTCGGACAAGGTCCATTTTCGTCAATCGCTGAAAAATCCGCTTTCCATTTCGCATTTTTCATATTCATAATACCTTCAGAAGTGTATATCAAACCGTGTCGAGCATTTCGAGAAGGCAAGACACAATCGAACATATCAATTCCTAAAGCAATACATTCCAAAATGTTATCTGGCGTTCCAACGCCCATTAAATAGCGAGGTTTATCTTTTGGCAAAATATCCGTTACAATATCGGTTGTTTCATACATTTCATTATGAGGTTCACCGACAGATAAACCGCCAATTGCATTCGCTTCACGGTCAAAACTTGCAATCGTTTCCGCTGATTGCTTTCGCAAATCTTTATACGTACTTCCTTGTACGATTGGCAAAAAAGTCTGTTTGTAACCATATAAATCTGGCGTAGAATCAAATCTATCAATACAGCGTTTGAGCCAGCGATGTGTCATGTGCATCGACCTTCTGGCGTAGTGATAATCGCAAGGATAAGGCGTACATTCATCAAAAGCCATGATAAAATCACCACCAATTTGACGTTGTACATCAATCGCATATTCTGGAGAAAAGAAGTGTTTTGAACCATCAATATGAGATTTGAAGGTAACACCTTCTTCTTTGATTTTTCGTCGTCCCGAAAGCGAATAAACTTGATAACCTCCAGAGTCCGTTAGAATCGGTTTATCCCAATTCATAAACTTATGCAAACCTCCAGCAGCTTGCAAAATCTCCGTTTTTGGTCGCAAGTATAAGTGATACGTATTTCCCAAAATAATTTGAGCATTAATATCATTTTCGAGTTCATGCTGATGAATACCTTTGACAGAAGCAACCGTTCCGACTGGCATAAAAATCGGCGTTTTTATTGTTCCATGATCCGTTTCAATCGTTCCAACTCTCGCTTTCGTTGCTGCGTCCGTTTTATGTAGTGTAAATTTCATTTATCAAGATGTTAGACCTGACAGGTTTTCAAAACCTGTCAGGTCTTTATGTTATAAATTTATCGTTCCAAAGTCAATGATAATCGTTTCGTTTTGTTCCTCACTTGCTTGTCGAAACCGAACTTCATCCCAAGTAACAAATACTTTTTTGGTTCGTGACCAATTTTGTCCATCAGAAATTTCAACTTCAATCGGTAAAGAAGATGTTGTATTTTCGTACAACGATTTCAATTCTTCAAACGAAACTGACCGCAAATCTACCAAATGCGAAGCACAAGCCAGTTCTATTTTTCCTTTTTTCGTTGTTGTACTATAAAACGTGACGTTTTTCTTGTCTTGTTGCAAACCGTGTAAGTATAACGTTGTCGGTAATTTGACCGATTTAATCGTTAGTTTTTCGCTTTCGATTTTGCCGATGTATTTTAAGGTGTAAATACCTTTTTGTTGTGCATAAAGTGTTGAAATAGAGAATGTTAGTAGTAAAATTAATAGTTGTTTCATTTAGATTTTTTTAATTGTATATCAATTTTTAGTGTGGAACGAAGCTAAAACTTCGTCATACGTTTACCATCGACAATAACTTTACCATCGTTTTATAATTTCGAGTTGTACCATTGACTTTTAGTTTTTTTTCAATCAAGTTATTACTCAATTTACTTTTAGAAACGCCATTTGGACAAGCGAAATAAACGACATCTTTGTTAATCGTCAACAAGTCTGGTGCAAAATCTCTTTCTAAGAATATTTCTACGTTTTCCTTTTCAGGAACAGCATCTAACATCATTGCAAATACTCGATTGTGTGGAATATTTTCTATCATTTCACTTGGCGAATCATTGGCGATTTTGATGATTTCTTCTGGCGTTTTGACCACTATTTTTATATCAAAACCAAAGTTATCGACTATTATTTGACGTATTTTTTCTACGACTTTCGTCGAATGATAGATTGAGTCTAAGACAACATTGCCACTTTGAATATAAGTTTTTACATTTTCAAAGCCATTTTCCGAAAGGAAATGACGTAAATCTGCCATTTTAATTTTGTTTCGTCCGCCAACGTTTATTCCTCGAAGTAATGCGATATAAGTCATAATTCGTTTATTAACGTACTGCCAAGTTGTACTTGGTAGCTAAAATTGATTTCACAGCCAAGTACAACTTGGCTGTACGTTTGTTTACATCAAAACACCATTTTTTACTTCAATATTTGGAGGTAAATTTGTTTCACCCAGCATTTCTCGCAAATCAATTTCTATTACACGACTTAATGCCAACATCGGAATATCATTTCCCATTCCTTCAAAAGGATTTTCAGAATAATCACCAATGAGTTCCATTACTAAATAAACCCAAGCTACTAAAACTGTAATTGGAATCGCAAACCAGATGAAAGAATCATAAATAGCTCTGAATACTGGATATAAACCAAATGGCAACAAAAAGATGAAAATACCAACAAAAATAATACTCATTCCACCATATTGTCGAGGTAAAGGAAACTTTTTGATACGTTCTGCTTTACCTTGATGTACATAAAAATCGTATAGAATTTTTTGTAATTCTGTATGTCCAAAATCATTGATTAAATTCTTATATCGTAACTCTTGCAAGTGTTGAGCTTGAGTATCAATGATTTGAGTTGCTGTATTTTTATAATTAATTAGTCTTGTATATTCGTCTTTTGGTAATGTATTTTTAAGAATTTTTTCAATCTGTCCATCATCAATTAAACCAATACCGATTCTCTTACGATAAGTTTCGGCTTTTTTTGAAATGTGTTTATTTTGGCTAATATGTTCCCATTGAGTCGGAATTAACAATTGATTTCTAAGTGTATATAACCAAGCAATATGGCGATAAATCAATGTTTTTTTTATCTCATGTAATTGTTCTTCATTGAGTTGCTCATCTGCAAATTGATTACTAATAAAACCTTTTATCGTACTTCCCCAAGCTCGACTACTATTTACAATTGCACCCCAAATCTTTCGAGCTTCCCATAATCTATCGTATGCTTGATTGTTTTTGAAACCGATATAAAACGCAACGGCAGTACCAATCAAAGACAATGGTAAAGGTGGAATATGTAAAAAGTTAAGGTCAAAATATTCTAAACATAACATAACTGTAGTTACCCAAATAGTTAACCAAATAATGTGACCTCCAGTGAAAATCATTACACCTTTAAAACTGAGCGTTTTTTGTACAAACATTGCTAATTGAAATTTATAGTAAAATAATAAGGACTAAAGATTTGAATAAAAATCCGTATTTCAAAAAGATTTGTGAAAAGGGAATTTTTCAAACAGAAATACTGTTACCTTTGCCGCCATTTTCATGAAAATGGAAAATTATTTATAAAAATTAGTTAAAACTAAATGCTATGCTACAAGAAATTATTTCAGTGACCTTGATTCTATTTTCTATCATTGATGTATTAGGAAATATTCCAATATTTATCAGTTTGAAAGAGAAAGATATTGAGATTCATCCATTCAAAGCAGCTTTTGCTTCGGGTGCAATTATGATTGTTTTTCTATTCGTTGGTGAGTTATTATTATCCCTATTTGGTGTTGACGTTGGTTCGTTTGCATTAGCTGGTGCAATTGTGATTTTTATCATCGGTTTGGAGATGGTTTTGGGTATGGAAATATTCAAACACGAATCTGTCGAATTGAACTCCGGTTCTATATTTCCAGTTGCGTTTCCGTTAGTCGCTGGTGCAGGAACATTGACAACCATCTTATCACTTAAAGCGGAATTTCAAGAAGTAAATATCATCGCAGGAATTGTTATCAACTTAGTGATTTTATATATTGTTATTCGATTTTCAGATTGGTTACAAAATAATTTAGGTGGTCAAGGAACGGTGATTTTACGTAAAGTCTTTGGAATTATTTTATTAGCAATTGCTATCAAATTATTCAAGACGAATCTTTAGATGTTCAAATGTTTGAATGTTCAAATGTTGTCTTAAAGTTAATTTTGATTCAATCAAGATCTTTTTACATACAAAACCTTATTACATATTCATAATGTGATAAGGTTTTCTTTATTTTGGGATTTAGTATTTATGAAGTAGGAGAAAATAGAAATATGAAAAAATTTATTATTTATACATTATTGATGAGTGCTTTGTCATCTTGTGCAATTTTTAGATCTGCTGATTTGAAAAACCGTCAAGGAAAAATTGTTGAAGAAGGAACAATTGATTGTTTTCCTATCGAAACACTTAATGAGGATAAAGAAATCTTAAATTGTGAATTATCGGCAGCCGTTTATTATAATGAAAAAATGATAACAGCGACTGATAAAGTCACACCTGTAAGCCCAGTGTTTACATTGCCGTATACAGAAGAGAATGGATTTGAGCCTGAAAAGGTGAACTATATGGAAAGGACAGAATTTAATAATGTTCGTAAAATTGAAGATTTTTCTATCTCTCCAGACCAAAAATTTGTGATTGGTGTTACAGGATTTAATAGATTAAGGAGTACAAAACCCGAATGGAATGCTTACAATTCTATTGTCTATTGGAGTACGAAAAAAGAGGCGAAGATAAAAATCGCTCATCCTTCGATAACTAAAGTAGAAAAAGATGGAAGAAGTCGTAATTTGATAAGTTCTGTGGAACTACGTGATAAGTTTGCAGCAGCGTTCAAAGCTGATAATTTAGCTGTACCAAGTTACTATAAAATAGAAGGTGCAGCGATTGTTTCAGGCAATAAGATACTTTTCGGAATACGAGAAATGGGGAAAACATATCAAGATTTTGATTATAAAATCTTAATTATTTCTGCGGATTATATTTATGTCAAAAGTATTTTAGAACTATCGAATTTCCGTATTGCTTATGAGTTTGATGCGTCAAATGTAGAAGGTATAAAACAACCGATTGGTTTATCCAGTATTGAATATGACCGTTTTAATAATAGAATTTATCTATTGACGAGTTATGAGACGAACAAGGAAGGTGAGAATATTGCCGAAAAACTTGGAGCTTATTTATGGGTTTTGCCGATGGAAGATTTTAAAACAAAAAAAGCCCCTCAATTAGTCATGAGAAAGAAGAATAAACCGCTGCATTTGGCACACAAAAGTGAAGCGGTAACAGTTATTAATAAAAATATTGTTTTTATTGCGAATGATGATGATAGAGTAACTGGTATTGAGAAAATAACAGACAAAGAAAATCAGTTTTATAGAAAAACAAATCAGGGCAGTTATTATATTATTAAAATAAAGTAGAGCGTTTAGATGTTTGAATATTTAAATGTTTTTTTAACACTCAAACACTTGAATTGAACATTCAAACATTCAAATCAACAATAACTAAATTCACTAAAAATGAGAATACTACTATTTTTATTAGGTATATTATGTGTTACAAATCTTCAAGCGAGAGAAGTTGTTATTCTTGCTAAAATTAAAAATCCGACGGCTAAGGAAATGAGTTTTTCGTTTACAGTTGATGCTTTGGTGGAAGAAAGTAAACTGACCGTAGCAAAGGTAAATGAACAAAATGAAGTCTATTTTATATTGGACTTTAAAGGAAAAAATATTATTGATGTAAAGTATAATGATTTTCCGTTTACGATTTTTATTGAAAATGAAAACCGTATTGAATTTGAGTTTGATGCGAATAATATCCTGGGAACGATACAATTTTTGGGTGAAGGTGCTGCAAACAATAATGCACTTTCGGCTTTTAATCGAGCATTTTTGACGGGAAGTAAAGGGATGGAACGACGAAAAGGTTATCTACCAGTTTATTTACCAACAGAAAAAGTCATGAAAGCCAAAGAGCAAGATTTGAAAACATATGAAGAAGCGATTAGTCAAGATTTTGCAAAAAAAATGAACTTTGTACAATCAAAAAAAGATATTTCAGCTACATTTAAAACGTATTTAAATCGTAAAATAAGTTATGGAACTGGTGTCGAACGATTGACTTATTTTATTGTAAATGAAGAAAAAATGACACCTCGTGAAATTCAAAATGCTGAAATCCGACATGAATTTCGTACTAAAAATAGACAACAAAATGAAGCGTTGACACATGAAGATTATACCAATTTTTGGATTTCATACATTTGGTTTAATTATCTGAGAAAGGATTATAAAGAGCCAAATGCAGGTTTCGGATTTTATCAAATTGCTGAAAAAGAACTGAATGCAGAAACGAAAGATTGGATTTTAGCTAAAATTCTTATCAATGCTAAAAAAGAAAATTACATCGCTATCGCTGACCAAAAATTTGATTCTTTTAAAGATAATGCATCAAGTCGAAAATATGTTGATAAAGTTGCGAAATCTTATGATGGTATTATTGAAATGAACGATGATGGAAAAGCACCAGAATTTATTTTGACAGATGCAGATGGACATTTGCGTACACTTAGCGAATTTGAAGGTCAAGTAGTCTATATCAGTTATTGGGCAACTTGGTGTAAGCCTTGTCTGATGGGTTTCAGAAAAACAATCGCAGTACGTAACCAAATGGAAGATTTAGGTGTTGTCTTGTTGAATATTTGCTTAGATGAAAATGAATCTACTTGGCAAAATACAATGGCAAGAATTCCGATGCCAGGCATCAACCTTTATGCAGGGAACAATGAAGAATTGAAACTGAACTATGACTTGAGCAAATTACCAGCATATTATATTATCGGTAAAGATGGTAATTTTGCTTACCTTCCCGAAGGTTCAAGAGATGTTTTAGATGAGTTTCGGAAGATGGTTAATGAATAAAAAATGACTAAAAAAGAGCGAACAAGACAGTATATTATTGAGCAAGCTGCTCCGTTGTTTAACCAAAAAGGTTATGCCGGCACATCGCTGCATGACATTATGGAAACAACAGGATTGAAGAAAGGTGGTATTTATGGCAATTTTGATAGTAAAGAAGAAATTGCCGTTGCATCGTTTGAATATGCCGTTGGCTTAGTGACAGAAAAAGTTAAACTTCGGGCAGACCAAAAGTTAAAATCTTACGAAAAACTGCAAGTCGTTATAGATTTTTATAGAAATTATTTAGCGAATCCACCAATTGATGGTGGTTGTCCGATATTGAATACATCAATCGAAGCAGATGATACGAATCCTCGATTAAGAAATCGAGTTATCGAAGCATTAGATAATTGGCGAGGTTCGATGGCAGGAACAATCCGCAAAGGGATTCGACGAAAAGAAATCAAATCTACAATTGATGCAGAAGAGTTCGCTACACTTTTTATTGCTACTCTGGAAGGTGGCATTATGATGTCAAAAGTTTATAAAAAAATTCGTCCACTAAATATTGTCTTGAATCATTTAGAACGTATGATTCAAAATGAATTGATATTGAAGTGATTGAGACGCTCGTACCTCGCTGATTGTTTGATTGTTTCGCCTTCGGCTCATTGTTCCGATTCTATCGGAATCTAAGGATTTTCGACGTATATTCGATTAACAATGAGCGAAGCGACAACAATCAAACAATCAAACAATCAAACAATCAAACAATCAAACAATCAAACAATCAAACAATCAAACAATCAAACAATCAAACAATCAAACAATCAAACAATCAAACAATCAAACAAT
>JBGCFH010000406.1:0-17781 GCA_045106825.1 Saprospiraceae bacterium
ATTTATCCTTAAAATCGGAGTTTTATCTTTTTTGCCAACTTCTTGAACGGAGTAATATCTAAAGAATCGGATTTTAACCTGCTGCGTCCCGAAACCTCGGGGATTAAACGCAGAATTTCATAGATACTGAGTAGTTACGAATAAGTTTACTAAACTTAGCCTCACTTCAATTATCGAAATTCTAAACAAGATTTCGATTACTTATTTTCTATTGGAAAGTTTCCGTTTTTGCATATTCAAACACAAATAATTCTTTAAAATGCTTCTTCACTTTTCCTTTTACTTCTTCATAATCAACTTTGTGATCGACTTCTAAATGCAACGAAGTCACCGCTTTATCTGTAATTCCGCAAGGAATGATGTAGCTGAAATGTTCTAAATTTGTGTTAACATTGAACGCAAAACCGTGCATTGTGACCCAACGACTAAGATGAATGCCAATTGCACATATTTTTCGTGGACTTCCGTCCAATAACCAGACACCAGTTGAACCTTTCAAACGTTCGCCATTCAATCCATATTCTGCGATAGTACGAATAACGACTTCTTCCAAAAATCGAACATATTTATGAATATCGGTAAAAAAACATTCTAAGTCAAAAATCGGATAACCAACGATTTGACCTAAACCATGATAGGTTATATCGCCGCCACGATTGATTGGAAAATACTCAATTCCGTGTTCTTCTAAGCCTTTTTCGTTGAGTAAAAGGTTACTGAAATCTCCGTTTCGTCCTAACGTATAGACAGGATTATGTTCACAAAATAGTAAGTAATGTTGTTGTTTTGCTTTGTTCTCTTCCGATAGATTTCGGTTTGCCAATTTTCTATCAACAACTTCTTTTAGCTTTACTTTTTGATAATCCCACGCATCTTTATAAGAGATTCGACCTAAATCTTCGTATATGACTTTTTCCATTTCTTTTATTTTCGACAGGATTTACAGGATAAACAGGATTTTTTGATTCAAAACTGTTTGGGATAAATCCTTTAATAATTGCTAAACATTCTTACTGTGAATAAGTTTGTTGCCACAAAATTAGTGTTTTATAAATGATAAATCTTAAATTTAACTTGATATAAAAATTCTCAAACCACAAAGCAATATTCAGTTTGTCTATTTATCATTAATCTATTTGAAATTACTGCAAACTGCCTACTGCAAACTGCAATCTAAAAATGGCAGAACATAATGATTTAGGAACACAAGGCGAAAATTTGGCGAAAGCCTACTTAGAAGAAAAAAACTACATAATACTGGAAACTAACTGGCGAAGCGGTCGAGCCGAAGTCGATATTATCGCTAAAGATGGCGACTGTCTGGTTATCGTAGAAGTGAAAACTCGAAGCAAAGATACAGTGCGTAAACCTCAAGAAGCAGTTGGACGAAAGAAGCAAAAATTACTGGTTCGAGCTGCAGGAGTTTATGCAGAGAAAATTGGTCACGATTGGGAAGTTCGCTTTGATGTGATTGCTATCACAAAGTATAAAAACCCTCCAAAAATCGAACATATTGTAGATGCGTTTTATCCAAATTGGACTTGGTAAGTTTTATGATTGACAGCGAATGGTTGATGGCAGATGGTTTTTGACTGGAAGATTTATTAGTTTAAGTTGTTGATTATTAGGTGTTTACTTTGTTTAAGGCGATTTTACTTTGCTGTGCATATTTTTATTAATTGCTTACGCTGATTTTTTCATTTTTTTCATTTTTTTCATTTTTTTCATTAGAGCTTCAATAAATAATATCTTTTTGTTTTTTAATAAAAACAGTTGTGATAATCATTATGAGTTTTTGTATAAAGTGATTTAGGTCATAATTTGTAAGGTTGATGTGTACTTATATTTGCATTATCAGAAAATGATTTTACTAATTATTAAACAAAATAAATATGAAATGCACAAGTCGTTGTCCTTAGATAGTCTATTTTTTTGAAAGGACATATTAATAAATGTTCATGTGTTAATTTATGTAAATATCAAAAAAATATTAAAAATCTAAAAATAAGATAATAATGAAAATAGAACAAATTTATACAGGCTGTTTGGCAGAAGCGGCTTATTATATCGAAAGCGAAGGTGAAGCAGTAATTATTGACCCTTTGCGTGAAGTAGAACCTTATTTGGAACGTGCGAAAGCAGATAATGCAACGATTAAATATGTTCTGGAAACGCATTTTCACGCTGATTTTGTTTCTGGTCATTTGGATTTAGCGAGGAAAACTGGTGCTACAATTGTTTATGGGCCAACGGCTGATCCAAATTATGAAATACACGTTGCAGCAGATAATGAGATATTAAAAGTAGGAAAAGTAGGAAAAGTAGAAATCGTTGTATTACATACTCCTGGTCATACAATGGAATCTTCATCGTTTTTATTAAGAGATGAAAACGGAAAAGATTATGCACTTTTTTCTGGAGATACTTTATTCTTAGGTGATGTTGGGCGTCCTGATTTAGCGATTAAACATGGAGAAATTACTCGTGAAGATTTGGCTGGTTTCTTATTCGATAGTTTGAGAAATAAGATTATGACTTTGGCAGATGATGTGATTGTTTATCCTGGTCATGGTGCGGGTTCGGCTTGTGGTAAGAAGATGTGTAAATCAACAGTAGGAACTATCGGTGATCAAAAAGTGACGAATTATGCGCTTCGTGCAGATATGACAAGAGAAGAATTTATCAAAGAAGTAACGACTGGTTTGGTCGAGCCGCCACAATATTTTCCTAAAAATGCGGGAATGAATAAATTTGGCTACGATAGTCTTGATACGATTCGTGAACGTGGTTTACAAACGTTGAGTGTGAGAGCATTCAAAGCAGCTTGGGCAGAAGAGGAAGCACTTGTTTTGGATACTCGTAACCGTACGGAGTTTGCAGCAGGTCATATTCCGAGTTCGATTTTTATTGGACTTGATGGAAGTTTTGCAATGTGGGTTGGTGCATTGATTACGGACTTGAAAACGCCAATTTTGTTTATTGCTGATGCTGGTAAAGAAAAAGAAGTGGTCGATAGATTGGCGAGAGTTGGTTATGATTTTCCGATTGGATTTTTAGAAGGTGGATTTGAGACTTGGAAAACGGCTGGTGAAGATGTGGAAACGGTTGAAGAAATCACTGCGGAAGCGTTGGCGGAACAGTTCGATGGTGAAAATCTAAACGTTTTAGATACTCGTAAAGAAAGTGAATACTCGGCTCAACATATCGTTGGTGTAACGAATTTTCCACTTGATTTTATTAATAGAAATATGGCACAATTGAATAGTGATACGAAGTATTACATTCATTGTGCAGGCGGTTATCGTTCGTTGATTGCGGTTTCGATTCTAAAAAGTAGAGGTGTTTTAGATGTTGTCAATGTACTTGGTGGTTTTAAAGCTTTGGTAACTACAGATTTGGCTTTGACTCAGTTTAAAGAGCAGGTTACGGAGTTATAAAACTTGCAATTTTTTGGTTATAAGATAACGGCTACTTGACTTATGAAGTAGCCGTTTTTTTATGAAAATAATTCTGGTTCTTTGAAGTTTTGTGGAAATGCTCAAAATTTAAAATAATAAAAACTTTTCGACGATGGCATTTGATATCAGTTATTTGATTAAAAAAATCAATGGAGTACCGAATCTCATCGTCGAAAAGTTTTTTACAATTTTCATCGAAAACCACAAATCTTTTCAGAGAACCAAAATTTAATCTATTCTTTGTTGGATTTATTATTCACTCCTCTTCACTTAAACCCCATAGATACTTGATTTTAGCATTTTTTTAGCGTATTTTTATTAAATATTATCGTAATATTTTAATATTAATTATTTTTCAATATATTACAAACAAAAACTATTCAACGCAAAAATTAATATGTTTAACCTTCGCACATTCACAATTTTAGGGATTGTTATTATTGGTGTAATGAATTGTAGTCCGACTGCACAGATTGATGTTCATGCACTAAAGTCTAAATATCAACTTCAACTCGCTCGGTATTTAGTTAAAGATGCAGATGTATATAATCATATTCGTATTTTAGATGAGGGCATCAAAATTTATGAATCGGCAGCTTCTTGGTCGGCAGATGAATATGAGTTTTTTTTACCATGGGATGATCTTGAACGTTATAAACAACTTTGTGAGAAAGATACGGATTTGGCATATCAAATCTATAACCGTTATGCTACCCCAAAATTTCCTGTAACTTTTCCGCAACCGGAAAATACTTCTGAACCTAAATCTGAATTTCAACCAACTAAAGAACAGCCGCTCAAAGGTTTAAGAATTGCATTGGATGCTGGTCATATAGCAGGAGATTTTAAAACGGCTAAACTCGAAGGGAAATATATCGAAATGACTTATAAAGGAGAGAAAATTGCTTTTTGGGAAGCCGATTTAGCTTGGCACACACAAAACTATTTGCAACGACAATTAGAAAAACATGGTGCAATTGTTTTCATAACAAGAGCTTATGGAAAAACTGCTTTTGGTATGGATTACGATACTTGGTATGCTCGATTTGATGGAATGGAAGATAAACCTGACAAAAGTCGAATGTTTTGGAGATATTTTCGTCATAAAGATAATGATGAACGAGTTCGTATGGTCAATGCTTTCAAACCAGATTTAACATTGATTATGCACTACAATGTTGATGGTAGCAATAAACCTTGGAAACGTCCAATAAGATCAAATTATTCAATGGCTTTTACAGGAGGTGCTTATATGAATGGCGAATTATTCAGTAGAGAACGACGGTTTAATTTATTGCGTTTTCTTTTGACTGATGATATTGAAGAATCGGCAAAATTTAGTTATGATGTTTTGCAAAATTTACAATCATATGCTGGTATTCCAATACATCCAGCTGGAGGTAGTCAACGCAATACTGTAAGAACAAATTATAATGGTGTTTATGCACGAAATCTGTCACTTTCAGGAAGAATCTATGGTACTCTTTGTTATGCTGAACCATTATTTCAAGATAGTAGAGAGGAAGTACTTCGGCTAAATAAACGAGATTATAACTTTGAAGGTCAAATGATTCCGAGTAGAATTATTGATATTGCAACAAGCTATGAAAAAGCAATTCTGAAATATGCGAAAACACTGGAATAAATGAAATATGAAGTATAAGGTATGAAGTATTCATACCTTATACTTTAAATATTATCGTTATCGTAGTAATAAAACGGTTCCTTTTCGCTCAATAATATCGCCATTCAATTGAGTAACTTTCACGATATAAGTATAAACGCCTTGATGCATTATTTTTCCATCACTTTCTCTTCCGTCCCAACCTGCTGCCGAATCTGTTGTTTCAAATAACAAACGCCCCCAACGATCATAGACAATCATTTGGAAAGTGCTGTTTTCAGCAAAAACCATAACTGGTTTAAAAATATTATTGACACCTTCAGGAGCAAAAGCATTTGGCATAAATATTTTAGATTGTTGTTCTATCAAAATCGTATTCGATTGGCTAAAAATGGCTTTTGCTGTTCCGTCAGGCAAATCAATAAAAGCTTGTGCTACAACATAATATCGAATATCCGCTTGATTTTCATCATAACCACTGACTTCATCCGTAAAAGTAAAATCGTTTGCTTGAACACTACCAACTAATTCGGGAATATCTTCTACAATTCTATAAATTTCATAAGAATAAACCGTTGTATATTCCATTACAAAAGGTGTCCAACGCAAAAAGTTGTCATAGTTATTACCAGCACTTCCTTCTAAGAAAACCGTTTGTCCGATAGTCGAAATATTCATCAAACCACAACTATCGGTACTCGTAACTTGTATTTTCAAACTTGCCGTATCAGCATTGATAGTTGTATCTAAATAGTACGACAATGGTTGAACAGGATTTGGTGCAGGTAATGTTGCTCCATTTCCATTTTCAAGGATAGCGTAAGATTCAATATCTGAATCTGCGTCCCAATTCCAAAAAACTTCTAAATCATTATCACTATTGATACTTACATTTGATAAATAAATATAATCCATCGGCTCTACAATATCATAAGTGACACAAACTTGCTGAGTTGTAGAAGCGTGACCTGTTCCCAACTCCACGGCTTGAGCGGTAAGGCAAACATTATCACCATCAACATAACCTTCAAGTGATATAGAACCTGCTGAACCTTCTACGGTTTTTATTAATGTCAAATTACCACCATTTAATCCAGCACGAATTTGGTACGCTGCTACAGGATTATCCCAATTTTCGTAAGCATCCCAAGTCAAATCAATCGTTTGTTCGCAGCGATTCACAACAGCGTTAAGTAAGATAGTTTGATGTGGATTATCATATAATAAACCAATATTTCCACATAAATCCATCGCTGCAATCGTGTAAGTTTGACGATTTCCAGCATTGACACCAATGTGTTCATAACTTGTCAGACCACCAAAAATGGTATCAATCGCCACAAAGCCGCTATTCATCTCTTGATAAATGACATAAGCATCTGTTTCGGGCGATGTACTTGCTTCCCAGTTCAATACAATATTTCCTGCATTATTGATAGAAACCGATGTTATCGGTGGCGTTTCAGGATCAAGGTTATCCAACGTTTCTGATTGCCCAACTTGAAAAGTCGGACATTGCAAATCTGTCGTTAAGTAATAATACCACGTTTGAACATTTCCATTAGCATTTACATGTGTGAATGTTGTTTGGTTTTGATTTGTTACAGTTGCTAAAAGAAAATAAGGAGCTGTCGGATTTGGCGTCGCATAGATACGATAACCTAAAAATGCACCACAGTTTTGTGGTGGCGGCAATTCCCATTCTAACTCAACATTACCATCAAAAAGTGTGGTAACACAAATTAATTTTGGTGGTGTAATTGTTTGGCTAAAAGCCGAAAAACTGATAAAAAGTAAAATGAATATTTGTGTGAATTTAGACATAACTTAGTGATTAGTTTTTTAGTGATTAGTGATTCGTCGTATCACTAACTGCTCACTTTTTGTAGTATTTGAGGTGTATTTTTATAAGAATTGATTATGTAGAAGTTAACTTTATGAAAAGGTTGTATCAAAAGTCAAAATTAATTACAAATATTATTTATATGTAACTATTCAGCTTCTATAAAATTGTTCGTTTAATCGGGTTAAAAACCCGATTTTATAGATGTTGTATAGTCAAGTAATACTCGAAAGTTTAAAAATCAAGTGCTTCTTAGCATTTTTGCATCTAAAGAATTGGGTTTTTAACCTAATTAAACGCTTATTCTTTTTTCTGAATTTTGTACAATCTCTATTTGTTTTTTATAGCTCAGTAAAGCCTTATAAATCTAACCATTGTTTAACCAACAACTACTTCGTACATATTTTCTTCATGTAAATATTTATTAGCTAATATTTGTAATCGTTGAGGTGTAATTGTCTTGACTTCATGTACTAATTTGTCATAATAATTATCTTCCACACCTTCTGTTACAAATGTTTTTGTAATCTCCACAACATTAAAAGGGCCATCTAATCCATTGAGTAAATAACCTAAGATATAATTACGAACCATTTGCATTTCTTCATCACTAATCAATTCTTCTCTTAAACGCTTAAATTCAGTGTATATTTCACGAATAGCATCTTTTGCAGCACCTTTTGCGACTTCCGTCGAAATGGTAAAATAACCATCATATAACATCGGTTCGGTATTAGAATAAATACCATAAGTGTATCCTTTATCCTCTCGAAGATTCATCATCAATCGTGACCCAAAATAACCACCCAAAATCGTATTTAAAATATATAACCCTTTGTAATCAACATGATTTCGGTTGAATGTTCGACAACCTATTCTTATAGCGGTTTGTAGATTATTTTGTTTCGGAATATGAATTTTTTGATTATTAAATGGTTGAATAATCGCAGATTTTGGTGGTGTTTTGCCTTTCGGTAAATTACGACCTAACGTGTTGTTCAAATTTTCTAATACATTATCCGTTGGAAAACCGCTTAGAAAAATACTAACATTACCAGCTCGATAATGCTTATCAAAATGCTTAACAATTGATGTTCTATCAATATTCTCAAATAATTTTGTTTGGCTGTTGTAACCGTAAGGATGATGTTTACCAAAAATCGCTTCTGTAATTTTGCGATAAGCAATCACATCCGTTTTGCTGGTATCCATTTTCATTCGTTGCAAACTACGACGTTTGAACTTCTGAATATCATCTTCTGCAAATGCAGGTTTTGTTAAAATATCATCAACCAACGGTAGTAACTTATCAAAGTGTTTTGTCAAAGAAAACAAAACAACATTTGAAGTATCCAGACTGGCAGGAAAACCAATTGATGCACCATAAAAGTCAACAAATTCGGCAATATCTGCACCACTTTTTTTTGTCGTTCCTTCTTTTAACAATCGAGACGTTGCTCGACTGATGAGTTTTTGTTCTTCTTTCCATCTTCCTGCTTGAAAAACCAATTCCATTTTCACAACGGGTTGCGTTCCCATTCTGATAATGTGAACAGGAATCCCGTTATCCAAATGAATAACTTCAGGTTGTGGTAAGTGTAAATTTGTAATTTCCCGCAAAGGCGGTGCTATTGTTCGGTTTAGCATTTATTTTTAGTGATTGATGATTGGTGATTAGTGAATTTCAATCATAATCAAGCCAATACTTTTTAATCAAAAACAATTTAATAATTAAACAGGTCATCACTCATAATAATACTTATTCACCCATCGAACGCCCAGACTTATTTCAAAAGATAAATTAGTCACTCTTTGTTCTGAAAAGTTTTGATATTGTTGAGTGTAACGATTCCAGACTTGTGCTTGAGGTGCATACAATTGTTGTGAAAAGTCTGGCGATACTTGTACATCCAAAATGAACTGAATTGGTCCATCTTTTGGTCCAAAATGTAAACCTCCGCCAAGTGTAACGCCATAATTGAATGGTTGTACAGCTTCTGAATATTGTTCAAAAATCTCAAATGTATCAGCAACTGTATATTCCAGACGAACACCCAACTTGACAAATGCTTCCATATTGTCTTTTAATCCATAGATTTGTTTCGCTCCACCCATTAAAGAAGCATTACGGAAAACCATTTTAGAATAATTTGTCTGTAAACCCGATTGTCCTTGTACAATATATTGAGTCAACAAACCGCTTCCACGATTGTGTAAGCCTAACTCCACAATAGCACTAAATTTATCCGTCACAATTGATTCATAAAACGCCCGACCATTCCAAGAGAGCAAAGGGTCACGCTCAAAACCATTCCATCGTTGTGTTCCTAAAGTCATTCCACCGATGAATCCATAAGCATTATCTTGTGCCTGAATATCTGTGAAAATCAAGCAACCTAATATTAAAATAATAAATATTCTTTTCATAATTTTTTTAGATGTGAGATATAAGAACACTTTGTTTTAGATGTGAGTTGACTTTTATGTAAGCAACTCAAATCTCAGCTCTCAAATCTCTTATTCAAAATATTCTTCATGCATTTGTTCGCCCGAACGAGTCATAACGATGATTACAATACCGATGATAATCATTAGTAATCGTAACGAAAGTCCTATTCCTCCGCCCCAATTATCTAACCAAGTTAGAAAAATCAGTTGAACACCAACCAGTTGTAATACTAACGCCAACATTCCGCAAATAAATAATGCAAATCCTATTATTGAATATGTTGCTTTATTCATAGTTTTATTTTTTTAAAATTTCAACAAAATTAACGACCTTATGTGGTAATGAAAATTATTATTTGATAATTAATGAAAATTGCTGTATTATTTATCATTTATCAAATCAATAATTATAATATTGCACTTGAATTATACAAAAATGAAAACTTTTAGTTTATAAAATAGATTGTTATAATTATGTGATTGAATGATTGTGTCAGCTTTGCTAATTGCGTGATTGCCTGTCCCGAAACCTCTGGGTTAATCGAATAATCGTAAAAGTAATCATCGAAGCAATACAATCACACAATCATTCAATCACAACAATCAAATTCAATACACTAACAAAATGCTAAAATTAATTGAATGTCCACGAGATGCTATGCAAGGTATCAAAACGTTTATTGAGACAGAGAAAAAAGCAACTTATATCAATAAGTTACTTCAAGTTGGTTTTGATACAATTGATTTTGGCAGTTTTGTATCGCCAAAAGCGATTCCTCAAATGCGAGATACAGCAGCCGTTTTATCACAATTAAATTTAGATACGACAAATAGTAAATTATTGGCAATTGTAGCGAATACAAGAGGTGCAGTTGATGCTTGTGCATTTGAACAAATTCGTTATTTGGGTTATCCATTTTCCATTTCTGAAACTTTTCAACTCAGAAATACTAATGCAACTATCGAAGAATCTATCGGTCGAGTAGAACGCATTCAGAAACTTTGTTTGAAGCATAATAAAGAAATGGTGGTTTATATTTCGATGGGTTTTGGTAATCCTTATGGTGACGAATGGAACGTAGAAATTGTTGGAAAATGGACGGAACGATTGGCACAAATGGGTATCAAAATTCTTTCACTTTCGGATACAATCGGTGTTAGTAATCCTGAATCTATTGCCTATTTGTTTAGTAATTTGATTGCTGCTTATCCAACAGTTGAATTTGGCGCACATTTACACACAACTCCAGATACTTGGCACGAAAAAATTCATGCTGCTTACAAAAATGGTTGTCGTCGCTTTGATTCTGCAATGCGAGGTTTTGGCGGTTGTCCGATGGCGAAAGATAAATTGACAGGAAATATGGCGACTGAAAATATGTTATATTATTTTGAAAAAAATAAAATAAACCATGGTTTAGACACTACGATTTTTGGTCAAGCAATGGATATGGTTGATGATGTGTTTCCTGAGCATTGATAATTTTAATTTAAAAAATGATTTTCTTAAAACCAATTGCTGCTAAATACTTTGAACTTGTTGAAGAAAAAATCACGCTTCATGATTTTGATAATTGGATTTTAACTAATGATGGGTTGGAAACTGAATTGGGCGAAAGCCTTTATATTGAGGTGATTTCTTTGAATTATAGTGACGCTAATACCACCTATGAACTTAGCAAATTATTAAAAAATCATTTCGATAATGGAGAATTTGAAACGCTTCGATTATTGGAATTATTAGAAGTAATTATTACTCGAAAGGGGAAAGAAGCAGAAGCATTGATACGAATATATGATTTGTATTGTACTTGTTATGATTTTTTGAAATTAGGTGTTGATATTGGATTACATATTGCAGTTCCTTATGAATATGGTGTTCAATGGTTTCATGAATTAACTGAAAGACAGCAAGTTAAAATTGTAGATAAACATTATCCTTTAGCAAAAACAGAAGCGAAGAAAATGAAAAAATTACTCCTTGATAAAACGATTGTTTTAACGGGTAAAAAAGGTGGTGAATATGATTATTTGCAATACTTAGATAAGCGTAAAAAATGATTTTTAAATCAGTATAAACTCGTAATTTTGAATCGTTTCCTCAATCCAAACAAATTCATTTAGACTTTCAAGCTTTTGTAATAAATGGTGTGGAATTTCTTTTTTACCAATCAATGCACCAGCAATCTGTCCCGCAATAGAACAATTTGTATCAGTATCTCCACCGATTTTAATAAGCATTGAAAACATTTTATCAATACCTAAATTTCCAATTTGATTTGCAGCAGCAATTGCTAACGGAACAGAATCTACGATATAACCACTATTTCCAAAACTTCCAATTTCTTCTAAATCAGTTATGTGTTGAATCTCAATTAATCTATCTCTAACTCGTGTGTCAGGCAATTGAGGAATAAGGATTTCGAATAGATTATTTTGACTATTCCATTGATTGTTAATAATAGATTGAATGGATAATACGATGACTAAAGCACCAACATAAGCTTCATCATTTTGATGCGTAATGGAGCAAATTTCTTGAATTTGTCGTCGTGAAATATTAGGATAAAAAGCTAAAGGGGCAATTCTCATCGCCGCACCATTTCCTGCTGCAAATTCGCCTTTTCGTCCGACTTGTGACCAATGTCCACCAAACTGTAACTCTTGCAATGCTTTGAGTGTACTTGCTCCGATTCCAGTAATCTTTCGTTGACGATATAGTTTTAAAAAATGTTGAGCAAATGTTTCCGGATTTAGTGTTTTATCTTCAACCATCGCTTCGATAGTTGCTAACGTCAACTGTGTATCGTCTGTAATTTGCCAAGTTGGTTTTTCGAATTTTGGTTTGCTAAAAAGATAGAAAGTATCATCTGGTGTTTCAACTTGATTTTCATAACAACTTCCCATTGCATCACCGATTGCACCTAATAAAATACAGCCTTTGAATCTATCGTTTATCGTCATTATTTTTTAGATTTAAAAATTCTTTTCATAAAAAATAAACATCAAACCGAAGGAATATAAGAAAGCGATTGTCTAAATCATAAATTCAGCAAAACAAAAGAGAATTCCATTGGAAAAACACGATGATATTTTAAAATTAGTAGCTAAAAATGACCAACATGCATTTGGTCAATTATACGAATTGTATGCTGATAAAGTGTATAATACAGCGATTAGTTATATGCAAAATGAACGTGATGCAGAGGAAGTAACACAAGATATTTTTGTGAGTATTTTTCGGAATGCAAAGAGTTTTAAAAGGAATTCATCGGTGAGTACATGGATTTATAGAATTTCGGTGAATACATCGATTAACTATTTGCGAAAGCGAAAAAAGTATCGATTATTTCAGTTTGGAACTACGCCAAATGAAAAAGTAGATTTTGTACATCCAGGTGTTTTGTTGGAAAATAAGGAAAACGCAAAAGCTTTATTTAAGGTTATTGAAACTTTGCCGGAATCACAGAAAACGGCTTTTATATTGAGTTTCGTTGAGGATTTGCCACGCAAAAAAGTAGCGGAAATTATGGAAACATCACTGAAATCCGTGGAATCATTGCTACAACGAGCAAAGAAAAGCCTTAGAAAAAAGCTAAAGGAATCAAATTATTTGGAAAACTATTAATATAAGATTATGAAAAAAAAGGAACAACAAATTGATGCTATCTTGAATAGTATGAATGGAAGTAAACGGGCGAAACCTCGACCAGAATTATTTGTTCAAATTCAAAATAAGATTCGAAAACCAGTTGTTAAAATACTGACAATGAATCAAATAAGAGCAATCGCAGCAGTAGGTTTATTACTGGTGACGTTGAATGTTTATGCTTTTAGTTCGTTTTATTTAAATGAATCATTAAGTGAGAATGCATTAGTTATGCAAGGTGATAATGAGTCATTAATTTCAAATTATCAAATTTATGAGTAATGGAACAAGTGAAATTTTATAAATATGCGACAATCTTTTTAGTGATACTAAATATTTCTATGGTGGCTTTTTTCTTCTTAACAAAGCCGAAAGGAATTCCTCCTCGTGGTAATAAAAATGCTATTGAAATATTGAAGTTGGATAAAACTCAAAAGGATACTTTTTTGCAATATGCAGATATACATAAATCTTTAATGAAGGGTTTTAATAAAGAACAAAAAGCGTTGTTAAAAACGTATTTTCAGACATTAACAGATACAACAAATATTGCGATTACGGATTCTTTATTAACGGAAGTACAAGCATTAGAAAGGAAAAAAATCGAATCAACTTACGAGCATTTGGCAGAAATAAAAATTATTTTGAATGAAGAACAAGAGCCTCGTTATCAACAGTTTATGAATCGAGTTTACAGAATGATTTTAGCAGAAGGTAAGAAAAAATAAATTCAATCGAAGGATTTTAAAATATGATGTGTCAAAAGAGAAATTAAATTTAAGGCAAATTTTAATTGGCGTTTTGAAGTGAAAATCAAAACGTCAATCATTTTTTAAAAAAAAATTAAAACACATGAAGTATTTAGGAATGTTAACTACACTTTTCTTAGGAATCATTTTAATCTCATCTTGTAGCGAAGATACACCTTCGGATGATGGTACAACAACACCAGAATTACATGCAGCATTCGATGAGTTTGATGCGGACAATTTTGAGATTTATATTGATGGAGAAGAAGTCGTTATCGAATCAAATGGCTATCCAAATCACACTTCGCCTTATTGGTCAAATACAACAGCTCGTTCTGCTACTGATCCTATGGGAAATACATTAGCAACACCAGCTGCGTCAGAAAATCACCCAATGTTTGTAGAACCGACAACAACTTCACATGCAGAAATGGCACCAGGAAATATTGATGATTTTAGCGGAAGCTATACATTAAGAATTCCTTTGAGTCCTGAATTAGCAAGTAGTTCGTCTGCAACAGGTTTGGGAGCAATCGGAATCGCAGTAAGCGGCGGAATGATTTATAATGATGAAGAAGGACCAAATGTACCTTTAGATGATGCTGCACCTTCATTAGATTATAATGGAGCGCATACTGGACCACAATCATATCATTATCACCTTGAACCAAAAGCTTGGTCGGATGATGATGGAAAATTGATTGGAATTATGTCTGATGGATTTTTTATCTACGGTCGTCAAGATTATGATGGAAATTATCCAACAGATTTAGATGAGTCAGGTGGACATTTTGGGCCAACAACACACAATCCTGATGGTGAATATCATTATCATATTCAAAATGATTTATATCTAAATCAGTATTATATCATTTTCCCTGATGATTTGCAAGGAACACCAAATTCGATTGATTAAATTATTGTAATAATGAAAAATATCCTATTCTTTTTGTTAGTGATTATAGTTTTCGCTTGTTCTGATAGTCAGAAAGAGTTGAAAACTCTTACTCAAAAAGAAGCTATATTTATCAAAATCGAAGAAGATTCTGTACAATTAAATCCTAATAAAGGGCTTGTTTACTATAAAAATAAGCCCTTTTCGGGAATTACTTTTTCGACTTTCGTCAATAATCAAATCTCTAAACAGACAAGTTATATTAATGGCAAAAAAGATGGTTTAAAGGTAATGTGGTTTGAAGATGGAACGAAAAGTTTTGAATGCACTTACGTAAAAGGTAAGCAAGAAGGAAAGGCTTATACATGGTGGCGAAATGGTCAAAAACGTTCGGAATTAAATTACGAAAAAGGTGTCGCAAACGGAGAACAGTTACAATGGTATAAGTCAGGTGCAATATTTAAAAAGAAAAATCTCGTTAATGGAAAAGAAGAAGGTTTGCAACAATCTTGGCGAGAAAATGGAAAAATATATAATAATTATGAAGCTAAAAATGGACGAATTTTTGGCTTAAAAAGAGCAGCACTTTGTTATGAATTGGATGACGAAAAAGTACAATATAAAGATTAGTTTTTGCCTGTTTTTTATTGGAATAATGTTAGTCAGTTGTGAACAATCACCACAAGTTTCAAACAAAAAGGAAAGTCGAGTCGAGCGTTTACCTTATTATTCAGAAGCGACTTTTACGCCACATTGGTTGAGTGAAAATGATGAAACATTGGATACTTTTCATCAAATTTCTCCATTCAAATTAGTAAATCAAAACGGTGACACAATCACCGAAAAAACGTTTGAAAATAAGATTTATGTAACTGATTTCTTTTTTACAATTTGTCCAGGAATTTGTCCAAAAATGACGGATAATATGTTGGTATTACAAGATGAATTTAAAGACGATAAATCGGTTTCATTGTTATCTCATTCGGTTACGCCAATGATGGATTCGGTTACGGTACTGAAGAATTATGCAGAAGATAAAGGTGTAATTGCGGATAAATGGCATTTGGTAACTGGTGACAGGAGTCAGATTTATAAATTGGGACGACAAGATTATTTTGTAGAAGAAGATTTAGGATTAGAAAAAAAAGCGGACGAATTTTTACATACAGAAAATTTTGTATTGATTGATAAAAATCGTCATATTCGAGGTATTTACAATGGCTTGAATAAAACCTCAATTCAGCAATTAATCGCAGATATTGAAACTTTGAAAAAAGAAGGATAGGAGAGAAATTACTACAAAAAGAAAGCGATGTTATCAAGTCAGATAACATCGCTTCTCTATTTTATTCAAAGAATAATACTTCGATTTTATTGCTTCACAAAACGTACTGTTTTTACAGTATTTTTAGTTTGAATACGAATGAAATAATTGCCTTGAGGCAATTTAGAAATATCCATACGAGCATCTTGAGTTTCCAATTGTTGTGTGCTAATGATTTTTCCATTTACATCAATTAAAGTAGCCAAAACAGATGGCTCATTAATGTTCGACATTTTTAAACGAACCATATCGTGAGCAGGATTTGGATAAGCACTAATGACAACCGCTTCTTTTTCGATACCAGTTGTATTCACCGTATATTCAATTGTAACAACTGCTGTTGCTGTTGCTGCATTTCCAGAAGGATCAGTTACAGTTACAGTTACAGTATTTGGTCCAACATCAAGATCTGTAAAACTTGTAATATCAACACTTGAAGAAGCAATACTACAATTATCAGAAGAAGCTGCAATCACATCCGCTGCTGTAATACTAATATTACCACTTGCATCTAAGTTTAGTGTAATATCTTGTGTTGTAACTGTCGGCATCATATTATCAACTACAGTTCCGACTACAAATGAATCAACCACAGAACAAGAACTACCATCTGAAACAGTTACGATATAAGTACCTGCCATCAAACCTCCGATACTATCAGTTGTTTGTCCTGAAGACCAAGCGTAAGTAAGTGCAAGTCCACCAGAAGTAGCAATACTTAATGACCCATCACTTCCGCCACTACAAGTTACATCTGTGCTGTTGTCCAATGATATTGTTATTGCTGGCGGTTCTGAGATTGTATCTGAAATAGAAGAAGTTTCACCAGTTGCATCTGTAATAGTATAAGCAAATGGACCTGCACTTAATCCACTAATTGTAAAAGTATCTGTCGCATAACTATTTGTTCCATCAGAATAAGGTGCTGTTCCACCTGTTACTGTTACTTCTATACTTCCATCGCTTCCTGCATTACAAGTTACATTTGTTGTGTTTGAAACTACAACTGAAAAGCAACCTGCCCCTTGAAACTCATACGCTCCAATATCCACCATTCCTACGAAAGGATTTCCCAAAATATCTGTGGTATGTGTAACTGTCGCATCACCTGCATTAATCGCAGGAGAAGAACACTGTAAGCTTAAATCGCCATTCGCTGCATTTACAAAAAGTGGAACTGTATCTAAGTTTCCGCTACTATCTATTCCATAACTTGAAACCCAACTACCACTACCACCACTTCCTTTTATAATGGAGTTTTTGAAGGTTGGTGTGTCATCAATACCAATATTTACCACCTCACTACTTCCATTATCCCAAATTATTGTATTCGTTATACTTGGGGAGGAGGAATAAATATTAAGCATGCCATCGCCAGAAAGACTTGCCGAATTATAACTAATGGTCGTATTCGTTATACTTGGGGAGGAATAAATATTATGCATACCGCCGCCAGAATCTCCCGAATTATTATGACTAAAGGTCGTATTCGTTATACTTGGGTCGGAAGAATTATTATGCATGCCGCCGCCATTATCTGCCCCATTATGACTAAAGGTCGTATTCGTTATACTTGGGTCGGAACCAGCATTATACATGCCGCCGCCAAAACTACTTGCCGTATTATAACTAAAGGTCGTATTCGTTATACTTGGGTCGGAAGAATCATTAAACATGCCGCCGCCATTAAATCCCGAATTATTATGACTAAAGGTCGTATTCGTTATACTGGGGAAGGAAGAAAGATTAGCCATGCCGCCGCCCCTAGATGCCAGATTATGACTAAAGGTC
>JBGCFH010000407.1:0-4634 GCA_045106825.1 Saprospiraceae bacterium
CAATGGCTTACTATAAATATCCTCAGGATTTTCTACATAAGCACGGCAATCGGTGCAAATATGTCTAAACTCACAATCTTGACAAACCGAAATTTGGTCTTTTTTGATATTCCAATATTTTTTGAAATCGGGATGATTTAAGGCTTCTTTTAGCGTTGTATCTTTGATATTTCCATAGCTTTCTACCATGCTTGGGCAGTTTTTGATATTGCCATTTTGGTCGATGGAAATTTTGCGGTTTAGGCAAGTATTGTGATGTTGAGATTCGGTGAAGGTCTTTAAATGCAAGGAAAAATAATGATGCGAAATATTACCACAATGTGTTGCTGAAGTAATGGCGTTTGTTGTCGTTACAATATTTCCCATTCCAGTTGACGATTCAAATAAGGCTTTATTTTCGTTGGCTTGATGAAAAATAATATTTGAAATTCGGGGATAATCATACACTAATAATTTTTTAAAAATGGAAAAGAGTTTAATCACTTAACCAAGATAAACTCAAAAATGGTATTTATACCTCAAAAGTATAAAACCAGGAAACGTGTTAAAACTTTCTATATCAACAAATACAGCATTAAAGTTGCTTTGTATCTGAACTTGTCCATTTAGATTGAGCAAATTATTTCCAATCAGACTAAATGTATAAGGCTTTTTTTTGGGCTGATAAATTATTGTCATGTTCCAATTTAGTAATTCGGTATTTTCTAAATTATTTAATGCGAATAAATATTGACAATCGCTTTTTACAGTCCAATTATTTTTATGAAAATTAATAGTTACTAAAGGTTGTATTGTCCGAAAGTAACTTGCTACTTCTAAAGAGGAAAATACTTGTCGCTGTTGTGTAAACACTGAACCAATACTGTAATTAAAAACTTTATGATTCTTTTTTGAGATTTCAAAATTCAAATTTTGGGATTGATAATTCCATTCATTGACCTGATTCTGTTGTATTACTGTGCTGGTAATAAACTGTGTACTTAGTGAAGTCTTAAACGAAAAATTATTATTAAAAACCTTCTTATTAAATAGTAATCGACTATTAAAATTATTTTGATAAGGTTGAATAATCGGTTGTAAAACAATAAAGTTAGGTTGTCGAAAAGTTTCTGTACTCACAACATTAGTTGTTGTTGTATAGTTCATTGATAAACTGTAGTGAGCCTGTGTTGCAATATTAAAATTAACATAAGTCAAACTAAAAGAATTAGTATTTGGCATTTCTTCAGGCGATAGAACTCCTCGATATAATGTTTGTGGATTTTGAATCTGATAAGTAGGATTTAAATTATTTAAAGGTTGTTCCTGATTTGTTCGATTTATGGAAAAAACAGCAAAATGTAACTTTGAAAAATTATAACGAGTGCTTAATGAAGGATTTACTTGAAACATATTGTAATTCAATGTTTTATTCCATAAAAAATTGAATTGTTTAATATTTAATACTGCACGAACAAACCATTTTTCTGTTTTGTATTGTAAATAAGGTGCAGTCTGATGGATATTTGTTTTTAAGGTCAATTTCTCTTGAAAATCAATTATAAAAGGATTGATATTCACATTAAGTAATTGTCTTTTATTGATTAAATTATAATTAATCGCAAAGTGAATTTTATTAATCTTGTGTTTAAAAATCAAATCAATATCATCAGTCGTATTCGTGGTGACTTGCTGCTGTGATATGGTTAGATAGTTTGTATTAAACAAAGTGTCTTGTCCTTGAAGTTGAATTGAATTTTCATTATTTTCATATTCAAAAGCATATTTTCCGATAAGATGTGTTTGTTCATTTAGTTTAAAATCCGCATATAATTGAGGAAAAATATGATTACGTTTAATGGTATTTTCATTATTTACATACAATGAATTTTGATTAAAAAAACCTTCTTTAGTTTCTTGAACGGTTTCATTTTGCCATGAAAATGGTATATCTATTTCAAAAAATAAGAATTTCTTATGTTGATATTGAAAATTTGATTGTAATTCTAACAATGGCAAATGCGAAACAGATTGACTTTTTCCTGAAAATATTTGCTCGTTTCCTATGTAATTACGAATAAAATTATTGTCTGTCTGCCGATTAAAATCAACTCCTAAAATACTTGTTTTGAATTGTAATTTATCTGTTGGGTTATACGAAAAATTAGCTGCGATGAGTTCGTCTTGATTCTTTTGTAAATCAGTTGGCATTATAAAAGATTTGGGTAAAATACCTTCAAGACCATTAGTCATTTTATTTATAGAGTTCAGTAAGTTTCGTTCTGATTGTAAATTAAAATAATCATTGACACTTAAAACGTTTTCACCTGTATTATTTGCTTTTGCAAATAAAGAAACACCCAATTTCTCACTAATTCCAATACTATTTATGCCTGTTTTATACTTTTCATCGTATCCACCACCAACTTCTATATTTGTATTCCAAGTTGTTTTATCTTCATTTTTTAAGTCAATATTTAAAGCTACTTTGTTAGATGAAACATCTGAAAATTGGTCTTTAGCATCCGTAAATTGATTGATAATTTCAAGTTTTAACAAATCTTCTGCACTAATTCCATCACTTGCTAAATTGTGTTGGTTGTTTAGAATATCTTTTCCTTCTACTAATAGTTTATCAATCTTTTGACCATTGTAAGAAATTGTACCATTTTCATCAATTTCAAAACCTTGTAATTTATTCAAAACATCGCCAAGCGTCTGCTCACTACCTGTCAAAAAATTTTTAACATTGTATTGTATCGTATCTCCTTTTTGTACAATATCAATGGCTTTTGCTACAACCTCAACATTTGCAATGACACTAGCTTTCGCTTTTAACTTTATTTCAATATAAAAACTATCACTCAAACTTAAATCTACCTTTTGCAAATAAGTATCATAACCAACATAAGAAGTTTTTAACAATACTTTTTCTGTCAATTTAGTTCTAATGCTCCATAAACCATTATTATCTGTAGTTGTAAAATCAAACATAGACAAGCTATCAGAAGCATCAACTAATGTAACAAAACCTCCAACGGCTGCTACAGAATCATCTAATATCAATTTCCCATAGATTAGCGTTTGTCCATTGAGAAGCAATGAATAAAATAGACAGATTATTAAGAAATAAAATTTTGCATACATGAAATGGATTATTTAGGTGTTATCTTATTTCTAAACTCTTTTTCGTTGATAAAATTTTTAAACTCTGGAATTTCGACTTTAAAATTTTCATTGGTTATTTCTGTAATATCCGTAGCCGTAACTGTTTTTCTGTTAGTTTCGTATTTTAAAATTAATCCCGGTAAACCTGCATAATGCTCGGGTCCATCAAAGATAGGAATATCAGAAGCGTACCAAGCTGTAAGCGTATCATTATTCTTTTGTATCAAAATTGCTTTTTGGCAATCATAGCCTAATATATTTGAAGTATCTTTTTGATAAATCCATTTAGAAAATGTTTCTTTAATCGCAGCATCACCGATCATTCCTCCTGTAACGTAAATTTCTTTTTTAGTGAAATCTTTATAGAAATCAACATAATGTACTACGGATTTTTCAGGAAGGTTTTCTACTCTATCAAATTTATAAAGCGATTTATTATTAGAATAATTTAAAGTAAAAAAAGTATTTTTCTTTGATTCTTTTATCATCATTTTTTTAAAATCTTCTCGAAAACGTTCTGGAATAACTGGATTTTCGGCATCTTTCAAATTTAATTTTTCTTTTTCCATATAGGTTATTGAATAGGATTTAGATGATATATCTAATACATTAAAACTAAATAGAAGTAGAATTGTAATAATATATATGTATTTCATAATATATAGTTTTTTGATAATTGATAGTAAAATACAATAAAGTTGGATAAATTATGGTAGTGATTCCGCTGTTTTAGGGTTTTACAAAAGATTTTTAATTAGTGTCTAACCAAAAACTCATAACCACATGTATATCAATTAGTTATGAAGGTTTTTAAGTTTGAGTTTTTTCGACTTTTTATCCATATGTACTTCATAGTATATATAAATCATTGATTATTGGCATGAAATAAATGGTATAAAAACATATACAAATAAAACTCGTATGAAAAAACCTTTACAACTTTCTATTTATCAATTGATTAGGAGTTTTCGGTCACGCACTAATTATAAGTAGATAATGAAAGTAATTTGACCTAACAGAAAACGTAGAATTCCTGTTAGGTCTTAATCAAATACTTTATGGACAACCATCGCCAACTATAGCAGAAACTGTTACTTTATGCCCATCTATTTTTAAGTAAGTAACACAATGAGGATTACCATCATCATACGCAAAATGTCCTTCTCCTTCAATATATATTAGTATCAATTGAGGACTTTCATCTTCTATAAATTCAATCATTTTGCTTACATCATCAGAAATAGAAGTTTCAATTATACCATTTGATGCAAAAACACCAAATGAACAAACCAAAAATCCAAATAGAAATAAAATCTTTTTCATTTTTATAAAAATTTACACAATTTAAAAATAGGTATCTCAACATCACGCAGTCGAGAATAAAACGTCCGCAAGGTTTTACTTTTTTCGGGTTTTGAGCTCGGGAGAAAAAAGTTAGGAATTGACCACCGAGTTTTCGGGGCAAGCGGAAATTATTCCAAACAAAA
>JBGCFH010000408.1:0-3715 GCA_045106825.1 Saprospiraceae bacterium
GGAATAGCAGTATATTCAGCTTTTCTCTAATACTAAAATAGTATTTTTTTTGATTTTTTAAAAATAGCTTTTGCAAAATCATAATCATCTAACATGTTGATTAACAATCATTTGCATTAGATTTGAAAACCTCAATTTAATACCTCTTTTATACCTTTTGTGGCTCAGTTTATTTTTTTAAATGAATTATAAAAAGCACAAAGATATTCACAAAAGCTGCTATTAATTTTTTCTTTTGTGAATACCTTTTATGTCTTTTATTACTTTTGTGGTTCAAATAATATTTTATAACTCAATATAATTTCCAAACAATGAAAAAAGTAACCAAATCCTATCTGAAAGATTTAACCTATCAAGTAAATGGTGCAGCAATTGAAGTACATAAAGCACTTGGTCCAGGATTATTAGAAAGTATTTACCATAAATGTTTGAAGCAGGAATTGAAATTAAGAAATATCACTTTTCAATCAGAATTAAACGTTCCTGTATTTTATAAAGGCATAGAGTTAGACACTAATTTTCGATGCGATTTATTAATTGAAAACTGTTTAGTGTTGGAATTAAAAACTGCAGATTCAATTATTCCAATTCACGAAGCACAATTATTGACATATATGAAACTATTGAAAATGCCGAAGGGAATTATCTATAACTTTAAGGTTGTTAATTTGTATTGAGATGGACAGAAAACTTTTGTAAATGAATTTTTCAGGGATTTACCGTACTAATTTTTGAACCACAAAAGATACAAAAGCCACAAAAGGGTTTCACAAAAGAAAAATTTTAATAACATCTTTTGTGAAAATTCTTTTGTGTCTATTATGCCTTTTGTGGTTCAATTTATTTAAAAAACATGAAACTTTGGCAAAAAGATTTTTCGATTAATAAATTGGTAGAACAGTTTACAATCGGACAAGATAACGTACTGGATTTGCAGTTGGCAAAATATGATGTGATTGGAACAATAGCACATATTAAAATGCTGCAAAAAATTGGTTTATTGACAGCGGAAGAGTTGGAAATACTAACTTTAGAGTTAAAAAACATTCTCAATGATATTGAAAATGGAGATTTTACAATTGATAAAAACGTAGAAGATATTCACTCACAAGTGGAGTTTTTATTGATTGAAAAATTAGGTGATATTGGAAAGAAAGTTCATGCTGGACGTTCTCGGAATGACCAAGTTTTGGTGGATTTGCGATTGTACTTTCGAGCAGAATTGAAGGAAATAGTGGAATTAGTCGCTGCATTATTTGAAGCATTGCAGACGCAAAGTGAAATGTATAAAGATGTTTTGATGCCTGGTTATACACATACGCAGATTGCGATGGTTTCGTCATTTGGATTGTGGTTTGGAGCTTTCGCTGAATCGTTGGCTGATGACTTACAACAGCTTTTGGCGACTTATAAAACGGTGAATCAAAACCCGTTGGGTTCTGGTGCTGGTTATGGAAGTTCGTTTCCGTTGGATAGAACGCATACGACCGAAACTTTAGAATTTGACGATTTGAGTTACAATGTCGTTTATGCTCAAATGGGAAGAGGAAAAACGGAATTATCGTTGGCTTTTGCCTTGTCGATGTTGGGAAATACGTTGAATAAATTGGCGGCTGATGTTTGTTTATACAATTCTCAAAACTTTGGATTTTTGAAATTGCCAAAGGAATATACAACAGGTTCGAGTATTATGCCACACAAAAAAAATCCTGATGTTTTTGAGTTAATTCGCTCAAAAACCAATCAATTATTGACTTTACCAACGAACGTTGCGATGATGACAAGTAACTTAACTTCTGGTTATCATCGAGATTTTCAATTGTTAAAAGAAGCGATTTTTCCTGCGATTCAAACGGCAAAACAATGTTTAGAATTAACGGCTTTTGTCATTCCAAAAATTGAAGTAACGGAAGATTTATTAAATGATGCTAAGTATAAATATTTGTACAGCGTTGAAGAAGTCAATCGAAAAGTTTTGGCTGGAACGCCTTTTAGAACGGCTTATAAAGAAGTTGGTTTGGCGATTGAAAATGATAATTTTGAACCTGAAACAGAGATTTATCATACGCATGAAGGTAGTGTTGGGAATTTGTGTAATTTGAAAATTAAACAGAAGTTTGAACGAGTTTTGAGCGAATTTTAAATTATTGAAATCGCTAAAAAATTAACTTTACGAAGGTGTTTTGAGCCTTCGTAAAGTTTCATATTCTTATCAAAACTCCTTCTCTAAAGTCTTAATAAACGTCCGATGTTCACAAGGCGAAATCGCCTCTGGTGTATTCTTGCTCTCTTCACAGCGGCAATCCATAATTTCACCATTTTTATCAATCGTAAAACTACACACATCACAAGCTTTGGCAACACAAGCAGTATGTAAAGTATTGTATTCAGAAGTATGTAATTCTTCTCCTTTACGAATTAGTTCCATCGCCACCAAAATATCTTCACCATTCTTTTTGCCTGAAGCAGTTATATAATAAGGTGCTGTATTTTTGAATTGTTGGATTTGAATATCCTTGATATTTTGAACTTCATTAAAACGCTTTACAATAATTCTTTTTGCAATATTTTTATCTAAATTAATCGCGTCTTTCTTTCCAAATACTGCGACTTTTTCCGTTTTTGTTGGATCAATTTCCTTTTCCTGATACTCATCATCACCCAAATCATTACTCATTAAGGTTTCTGCTTTTGGAGTACAAGCGGTAAAAAAGCAAACTGCGACAAGCAGCAAAAAAGTAGTCATTTTTAATGTTTTCATAATATGTATTTTCTAAAAGTCTATAATTAATGTGTTATTTTTATTTTCAAAAGTAGTGGATTTCAACTCATAATGCCATTTCTTTATCGCAATTTTTAGAATCCAATTACTAAAAAACCATTTTAATTCATCAAAAATCAAGAAAATGAAAAAATAATTGTCCCTTTTTTTATAAAAAACGAATTTTTCAAAAAAAATAGTTGCTAAAATCGTAAAAATAAAAAGGTATTTACATGAGATTAGTAAAATCGTTCTCTTTCAAATAACCATATATTATTTTACAAATAAACAATTAACCATATAAAAAAACAGTATCATACACAAATATAAATTTATTAATAATAAATTTTCATTTCATCAAAATTTAACCTCATTTATTGATATTTTATCAAAAAAATCTTTTATTTAAAACATTTTTAATAAAACAACCAATTCACTTATTCAAATTAACAATTTTACATCATTTTAAATTTAAATTATCATTTTCATAAATTTTCATTTTAATCATTAAAAAATTTGTATTTAAAATAGATTTTAATGTAAATTTGCATTGTAAATAATAACAAAGGTTATCAATTTAATAATTACTTAAAATTGTAAGGTGGCGAAATTTGGCAGCCGCACCCTCTTGTCTCGGGGGCGAAGATTATGGGATAAATTTTGATTCGATAGCCGTTACTTCGGTGGCGACTATCGAATTAAAACTAACTACTTCTTGAAGGTTCGAGTCCTTCCCTTACAGCTAAATTCAATTAGGAATTTTTAATGAGGAATTAGGAATTGTCGAAAGCGATATTCCTAAACTTGTCCCGAAATCTCGGGATTATCAATTAAAACAATGTAAGGTGGCGAAATTTGGCAGCCGCACCCTCTTGTCTCGGGGGCGAAGAGTTTGGGATAAATTTTGATTCGATGCCTGCCGTTGAGGCGGCAATTATCGAAGTAAAACTAACT
>JBGCFH010000409.1:0-18684 GCA_045106825.1 Saprospiraceae bacterium
AGAATCGGTATCATTTTTAGGCGTTTTTTAAAAGAAATCCCTTTTTTAAAACAAATTATAAATGACCCTTTTTGCATGAATGAAATCCTTAAAACTTAGTAATAGCAAACCTTTTAAAAGAATTTATAAACTTCAAGTTAATTATTAATGCATGTAAAATATTTTTGCTCTTTTTTTGACAATTGAAATATTAAAAAAAACATAATATATTATAATGTAATAAAGCTGTTCTGTCCGAATTTCTCCACAAAATTTCCTATTATTGCTAAGATTAAAATCAAATTATAAAAATTAGAGAAATTCATCTAATTCACATCCAAAATAAATGCTATGAAAAAATACATTCTATTATCATTAATCATCATCCTTTCGGCTTGTCGCCAATCACCTGTTGAAGTCGAAGTCAAAGAACCATACGAAACGCCAAAAACGGCAACGGGTAAACAAGGTGTTGTCGTATCAGCACATCCTGAAGCAACAAAAATTGGTTTAGAAGTTTTGAAAAAAGGTGGAAATGCAACAGATGCTTCTATTGCTGTACAATTAGCTTTAGCTGTGGTTTATCAACGTGCAGGAAATATTGCTGGTGGTGGATTTATGATTCATCGTTCCGCTGATGGTGAAGTGACGACTTTGGACTATAGAGAAAAAGCTCCAATGGCTGGAAATCGTGATATGTACTTAGATTCGGCTGGAAATGTGGTTGATGGTTTGAGTGTTTATGGTCATTTGGCAGTTGGCGTTCCTGGTACGATTGCGGGTTTGTTTGCAGCTTATGAAAAACATGGTGGGAAATTATCGTTTGAGGAACTGATAAACCCTGCTATTGAGTTAGCGGAAAATGGTTTTTATATGACGACTAAAGAAGCGGCAACCTTAAACGAAAAGTTGAATGATATTAAAAAATATAATACTAAAGAAAATGCTTTTACAGAAAAAGATAATTGGAAAGTTGGTGATAAATTAGTACAAAAAGACTTAGCAGAAACGCTAAAACGTATTCGTGACAATGGTCAAGCTGGATTCTACGAAGGCGAAACAGCGAATCTTATCGTTACCGAAATGCAACGAGGAAATGGAATTATTACGCTCGAAGATTTGAAGAATTATCAAGCTGTTTGGCGAAAGCCAATTACATTTGAATACGATGACTATACGATTTCGTCAATGCCTCCGCCTTCTTCTGGTGGGATTTGTTTAGCAAGTATTTTGGGTATGATTGAGCCGTATGATTTGCACGAATATGGTTTCCATGATGCTAAATCCATTCATGTTATTGCGGAAGCAGAAAGACGTGCTTATGCTGACAGAGCGGAGTTTATTGGCGATAGTGATTTTTGGGATGTTCCGATTTTAGAAATGACAAATGAGCAATATTTGCAATCAAGAATGTCGGATTTTTCTGCCGAAAAAGCGACAAAAAGTGAAGTAATAACAGCAGGAAATCCACGAAAAGAAAGCGAACAAACAACGCATTTGTCTATTGTTGATGCAGAAGGAAATGCAGTTTCAATTACAACGACATTGAACACAAACTTTGGTTCAAAAGTAGTCGTTGGTGATGCTGGTTTCTTTTTGAATAACGAAATGGATGATTTTAGTGCAAAACCTGGTGTGCCGAATTTTTATGGTTTAATCGGTAATGAAGCGAATGCGATTCAACCACAAAAAAGAATGTTAAGCTCAATGACACCAACGATTGTAGAAAAAAACGGTGACTTATTTATGGTTGTCGGAACGCCTGGCGGTTCTACGATTATTACCTCTGTTTTACAAGTTTTTCTAAATGTAGCAGAATATGGAATGTCGGTTGAAGAAGCGGTGAATGCAAAACGTTTTCATCATCAATGGTTGCCTGACCAAATTTTTGTGGAAGAAGGTTTTGATGAAAATGTAATCAAAGCATTAGAAAAATTAGGTCATAAAATCGAATACCGAAGTGGAATCGGAAAAGTCGAGGCAATTGTACGAAAACCCGATGGAATGCTTGAAGGTGCTGCGGATATTCGTGGTGATGATACGGCTTTGGGTTATTGATAAATTTATGTGATTGGAACACGAATTGAAGAGATTTAACGGATACAAACGGATTTTTTATTGGTTCTTAGTGAGCAGTTGACGCTGATTCAACTGCTCACTTTTATAAAAAAATACTAAGCATAAACTATATTTTCAAGAGTAAATTCGAAAGGTATAGAATTAACACCTGAACCGCCACCTGTCATTACAAGATCAGCAGAAGCGATCCCTGTCAAATAAATTTGTTTGTTAATTTCTGAAATAGCCGCTGAGTCCATAATATCGCCTTCTTCGATTTCAGAAGCAACACCAACATAAATACAAGGTTTAAAATTAAAAACAGCTTTTTGTGCTGGTGCAATTACGTTTTTACAAGCCAATAATTTACCACTTCTATAAATATTAGCACTTATAGAACCTTTATCTAATCCATTGTAAACTTCTACGCAAGAAGCATTAGCAGCACTGTGTAGAGATTTTTGTAAAATATCACCTGCTGAATTAGCTATCATTTCAAAACGATCGCCCGGATAAACCGTTTCAGGATAGGTATAGTTACCATAACAATCACCACTTGTTACTTGCAAATCATACTCATAAGTAAACAAATGAGAATCTCCTCGATTACAATTTTTAATTATTTTCCATGCAATTAATAATTCATCAAAATCAGTTTTCTCGTGCTTTTGAAAGATAACAATATGAGAACTGTTACAATCATTTGAACGATTGATAAATTTTAATTTTGTTGACTTCATTTCAATTCTTTTTGAGATTTATAAAATTAGTAGTTAGAGTTATTTTATTGATAGATTTTTAATTGGATGTTATCACCAATTTGTGACACATTCAAATTAATGGTTCTTTGATTTTTTTGTGGAAACACTCATTATTCAAAATAATAAAAACTTTTCGATGATGGTATTTGGTATCCGGTATTTGATTGAAAATCAATGAAGTACAGAACACTAAATACCATCATAACAGATTTCATTTTTTAATGCTAAACTATTCGAGGATCAACTTATATCACAAAACTCGTAGCCTACAACTTGAATTAAATATAGCGATGAAATTGTGATAAGTAAAACTACTCGTTTTTTGTATAACGTAATATTACGTCAAATTTCGTGCTTTTATTTTCTATATTTGTACTATAATACAGTAAATAAAACGTTTAAATTCCTAATATAAAGATATTTAAACTATTCTTATTCACAACAAATAACCACCTAAATATTAATAAAACTAAATAATTAATATTACCAATTATGACAACATTAAATAAAATTCCTTATCAATCATCATTACCAAATTCGGGTATATTTTTATACAATTTTATTATTCAAAATAAAATAATAATTCCTAAAAAAAATTAGGCTAAAAAGTTGAATGACAGCCTTTCGTCATGAATGGCTATTGATTACGATAGATTATGAATTCTACTCATAAGTAGAATCTCTATGGGGAATCTATAGCAAATTTCGACATTTTTAATAAACAATTGAGACCAGACTCAACCATAAAAGGGGCGATTTCGAAAAGCCTTATGAGTAGAAAAAAATAAAATCAAATATTATGCAAGTATCAATTCATCCTTCAATCGGTGTTGCCCGATTAGGAAACAGTAAGACAGAAATTTGTTTGTCACCAGACAGTATTGGTGGACTTCCGTATGATGCGGATAGTAGTGGAAATTTAGTAGGACCAATTAGTACATTCAAAGATGCCGATGGTCGTATTAAACGTCAAGGTCAACCATTCAAAATTTATGATGAATTAGGAGTTGAAGTTACCCTTGATCACGAAAATGTTATTTCTATGGAGTGGACGGTACACTTAGCAAACAAAAAAGCAGCTTGGTATCAATATAGTGAATTACAAGGTAATTTACTATACGGAGATGCGAATAGTTATGCGAATCAAGGTGTTCCATTTAGAAATGGGAAGACTCCAGATAGGCAAACATTAATTGTTGATCCTGGCCCGAGAAGTATTTCAGGTAGAAATCGATCTATTGAATTTGACGAAACTAATGTACCTGATGGTTATCCTGCACAATTTCCACCATCAGAAGTTTTATATGGAACAGCGATAACAAGTCTTGGTACTTTATTGACAGATGATAAAGGGCGATTAATAGTACTTGGTGGATATGGTAATGCAGGTGGTAATGCTCCTTTGACGAGTTATGGTGGTTCGGATACTTGGCATGATGATATATCAGATGGATATGTTACTTGTATGGTTACATTTAAGGAACCGAGATTGACTCAGACACTTTCTGCATGGATAATTGTAGGTTCGCCAGATTTTGCACCTGAAATTGTGAATATTTCTAATCTGAGTGATACGATGTTTGATGTTGGTGTGAGAAACTTTGACCTTGTTTCTGACATGTATTCTGAAGATACTTATGGTGGTTGGAATACAGATTATGTTGCTAATTTTCAACGAGATATTTTACCAATTATCAATAGGATTAGTCGTTATCAATGGGTTGCTAATGTCCAATCTATGATGGCTTTTGCCAGTAATATATTTGATTTTTCAGATAATTCAAGTGCTAATAAACAGAATAGACAGAATTACTATTCTTACTTTAGACAGAATGATGATCAACCACCTGTTCCAACAAATTTACCTCAAGAGCAACTTTTTACAAGTACTAATAGTGGCGATATGTTCCCAATGATGCCATTAAACTCTGGGAGCAATTCTGTTAGTAATATAAATATCCAAAAATTTTTAGCACTTGATGCAACGCAATTATTTTTATTAGGACAATGGGCAGAAGGAAATTTTGTGAGTGATCCGAATTATGATAATGATACTGTAAATTCAAAAGATCAAGCAGCTGTTGGAAATTGTGTTGGTTTACCAATGTGTCCAGGTATTGAAGTAACTTGGAATTTACAAAATCCTATTATTTATAATCGTCCTTATGTTATTGAGCAATATGGCGATGCAAATCAGTATCAAACACAAGGCTTGACGCCTTCTCGTGATGAATGTAGTGAGCAAAATGATGCATCAGGTTGTGAGCCAGGAGATTTAACTAAAAGAATGGCTTGTCCATGGCAGGCAGACTTTTTCCAATGTACTATTCAATACATTAACTTCACAAACCCATCAGTAAATAAGGAAATGACCGCTGATGGTGGACAAGCACCTTTACCTCCAACTTACTATACTTACTGGTGGCCACCTCAAAGTCCATGGGATGTTTTGGTTGGAGAATTTACAGAAAGTGGACAGGCTCTAAACCATGTTCCTGCAGGGCAACAAATGAACTATGCTCGTGGGATTAATAGTTTTTCTCAAATGGTAGAACATTGGTCTGCATTGGGTTTTATTCGAGATTTGAATAACTCACATCAAGGTTTTCCTTATATGGTAGAAACAGAGCGAGAAAATGCTTTATTTAGCTATAAAGATGTTCCAGTAGGTGATATTACTGGTAACGATGAAGATAATGAAACTACGATTCCTGTATTTTATATAGAAGAAAAGGTAGAAAAGGATATTCATACTGCAAGAGGTCTGATGCATAAAGTAGAGAAAAAAGCATTTAAGAAAATTAAGATTGTATCTGGAGGACTTGGAATGCCTCGTTCTGGAACAAAAAGAAGAAGATAAACAAATGGATAATTATTTTGAAACAGATATACTTATTGTTGGTGGAGGTCCTGCGGGGACTTCCACTGCTTTAAGTTTGCTAAAGTATAGCAACTTACGAGTAACAATTGTGGAACAAAGTGCTTTTGATACGGTTCGAGTCGGAGAACAAGTGAATCCAAGTTTGTTTGGTTTACTTGAGTATCTTGGGATTCAACGAAGGGATTTTGAAGCAAATAGTTTTATTCATGGTTACAGTGCATTAGCTGCTTGGGGAAGCGATCGAATCACAACAAGAGATTCTATTTTTAGCAATCAAGAAGAAAGTATTCAATTAGATCGTTCAAAGTTTGATTTACTTTTACTTGAAAAGGCAGCTAAAAATGGAGCAACGATTTTTCCTCGTACACGATGTCTTAATTTTGATCAAAATGATGATAACAGCTGGAATATTGATTTAAAACATGATACAAAAGGTGTTTTTCAAATTCAATCAACTTACTTGATTGATGCGACTGGTAGACAAAGTAATATTTGTCGAAAAGTAGGTGTGTCCTCTAAGAAAGATGATGAGTTGGTAGCTATCGGAACATTTGTAAATTTTGAACGTGATGATACGCTAAAACAGGATATTTTGATAGAAACGATAGAAGAAGGTTGGTGGTATTGTGCGACTTTACCGAATCAACAAGTGACAACAACCTTATTTACAGATGCAAGTGTTGTCAAAGAAAAGCAGCTTCACAAGTTTGAAAACTGGAGTCGTTTACTTTCAAAAACACTTTATATTAAAAACAAATTAAAAACCGCCAAATCTTGTGAAAAGCTATGGACTCGAAATGCATTTTCACAACTCACAAATATTACCACAAGAAAGAATTTTTTAGCCGTAGGCGATGCTATTGCTTCCTTTGATCCAATCTCTTCTATGGGAATTGGTTTTGCAATCAGTTCTGGTTGTCATGCTGCTAAAGCGATTATTGATACGAATAATGATTATGATACGATTGTTAATTATCAAGAAAATATTAATGTTATTTATAGAAATTATCAAGAGGTAAAATCTTCATTTTATCAAAAAGAGCATCGTTGGGAAAATGCTACTTTTTGGGAGCGAAGACTTAAAATGGCTTTAGTAGAATAGTTCGCCGTATTCAGTTTGTCATAAGCAATGACGAAATAATTTTGAAATTACTTGAGTAGACTTGCTTAAATATTTCGACATATATTTTTTTATAAATATTTAATTTACAATTATTTATAAATCCTGTTAATTCTGTCAACCTACTTAATTCAAGTTGCGGATTATTTATCTCAATTTACTTAATATCAATTTGAACTATGGATTAGTGTTATAAAAAATACGCCCAAACCACATTATGTAGTTTGGGCGATTTTTATGATTGAATAATTGTTCCCGAGGTATCAAGGTTTCATATTCAATTAACGATTCATTAAGGTCGTCCGACTTTTACTAATTTAACCGTTTTCACCTGTTTAGCAGTAGTTACTTCTAAGATATACATTCCGTTTGATAAATTTGGAATATCTAACTCTTGAACAACCTCGCCAATTGTGCTAATTTGATTTTGAGTATAAACGACTTTTCCGTTAACATCAATAATGCGAACATCCATGTATTCGTCTTCTTCTGGTACAAATGCTTCCAATGTCAATTTATCATTGAATGGATTTGGATATGCATTAATCTCAAAGTATTGAGGTGTTTCTGTATTTTTTTGTATCTGTGATTGCACAGTGTTGTTTGATATACTTACAAGAGGATTAGCACTTGCTCGTGATAAAATAACATTATTGATTGCACAACCCAATACTTCAACTTCTGCCATATGCAGATATGTATATCCATCTATCATCACACAGATATATCTACCTGTTCGACCAACTGCAATTGTTGTTGGTGAACCAGCTTGTGACGATTGATAAGTATGCCAATTGTTCGGATCATTTTTCAATGTATTGATGTTCGAACTTGTAAATGGTACATTGGATACAAATACATAATAATCATCTAAACGACTGCTATTAGCATCAGTACGATTCCAAATTTTAATTTTATCAAGTTGATAAACTCCTTGTAAATCTAATTCCCAATAAGGATTCGTGTTTTTACAAGTATGTGAAACTGAACCATTTGAGAAATTCCCATTTGTATTTCCATCATTTGCCAAACCTGCCGAACCATTATAACAAGTGCTTGACTGATAAGATGGTTTATTCAATGCAAGGTTTGTTGGATTTGTACAAATACTACATTTGTAATTTGCAACAAATTTATCCTCAATAACTTTCACTGAAGTAGAACTTGGTGTTTTCCATCCGATTGACCAGTGTCCTGCTCCAGTACCATTTTTCATAATCATTTCAAAATAGTAAGGTTGACCAGCTTCTAAGTAAACATTTGTTGTTTTTTGTGAAGTATATTTTGTCCATTGTTTATAACTTGTCCAACCACTTACTTCACCTACTAATGCTTTATTAGAAGAATCACAATCATTGCTTAACCATAATTTTCCATTATCATCACTTGATAAATAAATATCATACAAACCAGTTTCAGTAGGAATAATATAACCTCTTACCCAAACACCATTACCAGCCTGTACATTGTTTTGCGTCAAGTCAGTGATATAATGTACATTGTAAGGATTGTAAGGGAACGAACTATGATTCATTACTGTACTGATAGCATTACCACTTCCTACATGATATTCAAAGGCTGTAATTTCGCCTAAAGGACAAGTTACATTACAAGTCGTTGTTGTAGGACAATTTCCTCTTTCATCTGGAACATCTACTACTCCTGTAAATACATTATTATTGAAATTATCTGTAATGGTTACTTCATAATCACCAGGACACAAATTACTAATTGAAGCAGTTGTTGCTCCATTACTCCATAAGTAACTGTAAGTTGGCATTTGAACACTTGTACAGTTTAACTCAACAGAAATCTCGTCAATATCCCAGATGCCATCATAATTTGTATTCGATAAACCAACTGGTGCGTAAGCATATAATTCAAACTCAAATACTTCTCCACCTGTATAATCAAAGTCATTACCTGTAAAAGTAAAGGCTTCTTGAGACCAAGATGTAGATGTTAAAATATCAATTTTTTTGAACACTTCAACACCATTTTTTAATACTCGAATACCATATTTAGTTGGATAATCATTTGTATAATTATTATTACCAGTTGTCAAGAATTGTATTGGGCTTCCTGAATATTCCCAAAAACTCATAGATGCCAATGTTCCTGTACTATTTGCAGGTATTGTTACATTGTATCTAAAGGCGGTTGACGCATTATCAACAAATGACGCATTGGTAAATCCATCTGAACAAACTCCTACTCCATCTCCATTTGGTCGACCATAATTACAAGAATGTCCACCACTATTTCTTGACAATTTAGATGCTGTTACATTTACACAAGCACTTCCTGAAATAGTTGGTGTAAATTCACCGTAAGAATTTCCAGCATAACAATTTGCGATATTCCAATCTACCGTGGTAGTTCCTGTTGTAACTACGATAGGTGTTGTATTACAAACACTTGCAACGGTTACTGCTGCTGCTCCATTACAAGCAGTATCAAGTACACAATTGGTTAAATCAAAGTCAAAGTCACCTGTTCCATTATCTGAACCTCCATACCAGAACCATCCTGAAAGTGATGGCGTAGAACGATATAAACTTGCTCCATTACCAACCTGAAAGGCTTTTGTTTTGTTGGTCGGTTTGTGTGTCAAATCAATACTTTGTCCTGATAATCCACCTAAACCAGTAAAGGTATTGGCTTGGGTTTCATCCATAATATAGTAATCCCAAGTACTTACAGGATCACCGTTTTGTGACCAAGGTGTTCCATTATAATTATTTTGATACGTTGGTAAATTCATTTTTTGGTATAAATTCACATCAACTGACCACTTTTTATTATTGTTGGTAATATCTTGGATCTCTCCTGTAATTGTCGCTGTTCCATCTGCATTTTGCATTAGAACCAATGGATTGTTTGGATTTGACTTATATTTAGTCGTTCCATTACCATTGCCATGTAAAACTAAAGCGTAATTCGCAGAATTTGGTGTTCCATCTTCGCAAGTCTTTTTTGTACTTTCGATGATTTTACAACCATTCAAATCAAAATCAAAATCACCTGTTCCATCATAATCATTTGTAAAGAAGAACCAACCTGACAAACTCTTAGCGGTACGATGAATACTTGCTCCATCACCAACTTGAAATGCATGTGTCAAATCAACAGGTTTATGTGTCAATTCAATAATATCACCATTAAATCCGCCTCTACCATGCATTAAGTTTGGCTTACTTGCGTCCATAATATAATAATCCCAAGTGCTTACAGGATCACCATTTTGTGACCAAGGTATTCCATTATAAGTAGATTGATACGTTGGTAAATCCATTCTTTGATGTAAATAGACATCAACTTCCCAACCATTATTCGGATTATTTACATTATAAATTTCGCCACGAATTCTTGCTGTTCCATCAGGATATTTTATCAATGTCAACGGAAAATGCGTTGTAGATTTATATTTCCAATCGCCAGGAGTTCCGTGTAATGCAACCGTATAATTTGCTGAACTCGGTGTTCCGTCTTTACAAATTTCTAAATCATCATTACAATCAGCTGGAGTTGAAGATATTGTTGCTGTAATATTGTCTTCAACAGTTATTGTTGCTGTACAAGTTGCTGTATTTCCTGCTGCATCGGTTGCTGTTACCGTTACTTGATTTGTTCCAATATGAGAACAATCAAATTGGTTTGGAGAAACCGTAATTGTAGGATTTCCACAATTATCAGCAGAAGTATTCACTACATCTGATGCAGATATTGTAACTGTACCGTTCGTTCCAACTTGAACTGTTGCGTCTTGACAACTAATCGTAGGATTGATTGTATCGTTTACTGTTACCGTTGCTGTACAAGTTGCTGTGTTTCCTGCATCATCTGTTACTGTTAATGTAACTGTATTTGCACCTAAGTGCGAACAATCAAATACATTTGGAGAAACTGACATTGATGCTATTCCACAATTATCCATTGAACCATTATCAATATCCGATGAAGAAACAGTCGCTTGACCATTTGCATCTAAATAAACGGTTGCATCTTGACAAATTGCGGTTGGATCTATATTATCCTTAACAGTTACTTCTGATGTACAAGTTGTTGAATTTCCATTTCCATCAGTTACAGTTACCGTAACTTGATTCACACCGATATTTGAACAATCAAATACATTTGGTGAAATAGTTACTGTTGTGTTGCTTCCACAACCTCCAGTTACAGATGAAACAACATCGTTTTGAGTAACGGTTACTTGACCATTTGCATCTAAATAAACGGTTGCGTCTTGACAAGTAACTTGTGGTTGTCCGCCACCAGTTATCGTTACAGTTGACGTACAAGTTGATGTATTTCCACTTTGGTCAATTACGGTTAATGTCACTGTATTTGCTCCGACATCAGCACAGCCAAATGTAGTTGATGAAGCTGTCATTGAAACAATTGTGCAATTATCTGTACTTCCATTATTAATATCTGCTGCAGTTATTGTAGCATTTCCATTTGCCTCTAAAGCGACAGAAATATCTTGACAAATTGCATTTGGTGCAGTTGTATCTAAAACAGTTACGGTTGCCATTCCCATTGCAGTGTTTCCACTTCCGTCAGTTGCTGTAAGTGTCACTTGATTTGCACCTAATTGACTACAGTCAAATGTATTTGGTGAAACCATTAATGAAACGATTCCACAATTATCAGTTGAACCATTATCAACATCAGCAGATGAAACGGTTACATGACCATTTGCATCTAAATAAACGGTTGCATCTTTAGTAACAACCGTTGGTTGAAAACCTTCTTTGATTGTAATTTTAGCATTACAAGTAGCAGAATTTCCTGCGGCATCAAATACAGTTACTGGAACCATATTAATACCAGCATCTGCACAAGTAAATACCGTTTGTCCAAAGTCAACTGAATCAATTCCACAATTATCGTTCATACTAAAAACCAAATCATTTTGAGTAGCAGTTACTGTTCCTGATTGATTTAAGTATAATGTTGCCATATTACAAATTACAGTTGGGTCAATATTATCTTTAACCGTTACGATTGCCGTACAAGTTGCTATATTTCCTTCTGCATCAGTTACTGTAACTGCATTAGTACCTAAATGAGTACAATCAAATATAGTTTGTGAAACGGTCGGAGTCATATTGCTTGTACAATTATCTGACATACTCGAAACGACATCATTTACTGAAATTGATGCTTGACCATTTGCGTTTAAACTAATTGTAACTGCTTGACATGTAATTGTTGGTGCAACGGTATCCTTAACGGTTACGGTTGAAGTACAAGTTGCTGAATTTCCGCTATCATCTGTAACTGTCAATGTTACTGTATTATCACCAATATGTGAGCAATCAAAAGAACTTGGAGAAACAGTCATCGCAGCTATTCCACAGTTATCTGAAGAACCATTATTTACGTCTGCACTCAAAACAGTAATATTACCATTTGCATCTAAATAAACGGTTGCATCTTGACAAATTGCGGTTGGATCTATATTATCCTTAACGGTTACCTCTGAAGTACAAGTTGCTGAATTACCATTATCATCTGTTACGGTTAATGTTACTGTATTTGTACCAAGATGAGAACAATCAAAATTAGTTTGTGATAAACTCATTGATGCAATACCACAATTATCCGTACTTCCATTATCAATATCCGTAGTTGTTATTGTCGCATTCCCATTTGCGTCTAAATAAACGGTTGCATCTTGACAAACTGCCGTTGGTTCAACTAAATCTTGAACTGTTACAATTGCTGTTGTCGATGCAGAGTTACCACTTGCATCTGTAACTGTTAAAGTAACTGTGTTTTGTCCAATATCAGTACAATCAAAAGTATTTGGTGTTACTGATGTATTTACAATCGCACAATTATCTGTTGAACCATTATCAATATCATTTGCAGTAATACTTGCATTTCCATTTGCACCTAATTGAACTGTTATATCTTGTGCAATAGGATTTGGAGAAATCGTATCTAAAACGGTTACATTTGCGGTACAAGTCGCTGAATTTCCATTTCCACCAGTTGCCGTTACAGTAACTTGATTGTTTTGTCCAATATGAGAACAATCAAATTGGTTTGGTGAAACCGATACAGTTGCATTACTTCCACATCCACCAATTGCAGACTGTGTAACGTCATTTGGATCAAGTATTACTTGACCATTTGCATTAACATAGATTGTTGCATCTTTACAAGTGATTTGTGGTTGTCCACTTCCTTGTACGGTTACGGTTGAAGTACAAGTTGCTGAATTACCATTATCATCTGTTACGGTTAATGTCACTGTATTTGTACCAATATGAGAACAATCAAAATTAGTTTGTGATAAACTCATTGATGCAATGCCACAATTATCCGTACTTCCATTATCAATATCCATAGTTGCAATTGTCGCTTGACCATTTGCGTCTAATGTAATTGTAATATCTTGACAAATTGTGTTTGGTGATATCGTATCTTCAACTGTAACAATTGAAGTACATACTGAAGAATTTCCATTAACATCTGTAACTAATAATACAGCTTGATTTGCACCAATATCATTACAATTGAAATTATTCGGTGTAACTGTCATGTTCAAAATATTACAATTATCAAAACTTCCATTATCAACATCAGCAGCAGCAATACTTGCATTGCCATTTGCATCTAATTGAAGTGTAATATCCTTACATTTTGCTGTTGGAAATACCATGTCAACAACATTTACATTTGCTGTACAAGTAGAAGTATTTCCACTTTTATCTGTTACAGTAAGTGTTGCTTGATTATTTCCAATATTTGAACAATCAAATGTATTTGGAAATACATTAACACTTTGAATCTTACAATTATCGGTACTACCATCATTAACATCAGCAGCAGAGATCGTTGCTTCACCATTTAATCCCAACATTACGGTAACATCTTTACAACTTGCCGTTGGAGAAATTGTATCTAATACTGTGACAATAGCTGTACACGAAGTACTATTACCGCTTTTATCTGTTGTCGTTATAGTGATATTATTTTGACCAATTTTGCCACATTTAAATTTTCTATTACTAATTACGGTTTTGTCTAACTTACAATTATCTGATTGATTTAGGATAACATCACTTCGTGATAAAATGACTTTACCATTACTACCAAGGTACAGTGTTGCATTCTGACATTGCAAAACTGGAGGAATCGTATCTAAAACGGTCACCGTTGTCGGAACAATGGTTGTATTACCATATTTGTCTATAACTGTAACATTAATATTATTTATGCCAACATTCTTACAACGATATTTTCTTTTGTATTTAATTTTTTTAATCCTACAATTATCACTACTTGATTGTATAACATCAATATTTGAAATAATTGCTTCACCATTCGCATCTAAATAAACAGTAACAGGTTTTGTGACAACAACTGGAGGAATTGTATCTTGAACGTGAACTAATGCGATACAATTTGAGCTATTTCCAGTAAAATCAGTAACAGTCAAAGTTACTTGTCTTGTACCAACATGATTACAATTAAACAATGTCTTACTCAATGTCATACTTGCGATACCACAATTATCTGTACTTCCATTGTCAACCATAGCAGGTGTGATATTGGCTATACCATTCGTATCCAAATAAAGATTAACATCTTGACAAATCGCAGTCGGAGGAACATTATCAATTACATCAATTGTCCCCGAACAAGTTCCCAAATTACCATGAATATCTTCAACGCTCAATGTATAAGCGACTTGACCAAGATTATTACAAGTAATTGGTGCAGAAAGTGTTAAATTTAATGTCGACAAATCAACACCACAATTATCTGAACTTCCAGCATACACATCTGCAATCGTAATAACAGTACCAGGTACAGCACTACCCATTTTACAAATAAGTGTTGGTGCTTCTGTATCTTTAACAGTGACATTAAAAGAATCCGTAGTGATATTTCCTGCGGCATCTGTTGCAGTATAAGTAACGGTCGTTACACCAACAGGTAATGTGTCACCAGGATTGTGAGAAGAAACTAAAGTAACACCTGGGCAATTATCCGTAGCCGTTGGAACAGTCCAATGAACTCCTGCTTCACAAAGTCCTAAATCATTAGAAACGGTAAAATCAAAAGGCAAATTATTTATAACTGGAGCTAAGTTATCTTCTACGGTTACTTCAAAAGAACACATTGTCCAATTTCCGAATCCATCATCAACTTTGTAAATGACCTCTGTAGTTCCTAAAGGGAAATAACCAGCATAAGCTCCTGAAGGTGTCAATCTCAATGAGATATTTGTGCTTGTCATTACGGTCATAACGATACCACCACAAGCCTCGACAACTTTTGGCAAAGGCAATAAAAGTCCCTTTGTACAACCAGATGTCAAGTCCACAACAATATCTTGTGGACAAGTAACTTGTGGCGGAATCGTATCATGAACAGTAACTATTCCATTACAAGTACTGGTGTTTCCATCATTATCTACAACCGTAAGTGCGACTGTATTTTGTCCTAAATCAACACAAGTAAAATCTGTTTTATTAATAGAAATTGCAAGTGTTGAGTTACAAATTGCAGTTGAGCCATTATCAATATCAGCTGCTACAATTGATGCATTTCCACTGGCATCTAAGTACACATCTATATTTTGACAAATCGCTGTTGGTGGATTATTATTTTTGACATTAACGATTCCCGTACAAGTACTGGAATTTCCACTTCCGTCAGTTACGGTTAATGTTACAGAATTTAATCCTAAGTCATTACAAGAAAAATTTGTTTTATCTAAAGACATTGATGCAATACTACAATTATCTGTACTACCATCATTAATATCAGCAGTAGTAATAGAAGCATTCCCATTCGCATCTAAATAAATCGTTGCATTTTGACAAATAGCAGTTGGAGGAAATAAGTCTTGGACAAGTACAGTTCCAGTACAAGTGCTTACATTTCCTGCCAAATCAATTACTGTAAGCGTTACGGTATTTAATCCTAAGTCGGCACAAGTAAATGTTTTTTTGCTCAAATACATCGTATCAATACCACAATTATCAGAACTTCCATTGTCTAAATAATTTGGTGTAATCATTATCGTTCCTGTTATTCCTAATTGAATAGAAACACTTTTGCAAATCGCATTCGGAGGTATATTGTCTGCTTGTCCGACTGTAAATGTTTTTGTTTGAATACAATTGTTATCATTGATATTCACCGTGTAAACCCCAGCTGTTAAGCCTGATACATCTTCAGTTGTAGCACCTGTACTCCAAAGAAAGGTTGGATTGACAGCATTGTGAATCGTAATGTCAATTGCTCCATCATTCGCATTGGTACAAGATGCATCTGTAATTACTTCTGTAACATGATAAGGACATATTTGTGCATGGGTTTGATAGTGACAACAAAAAAAGAAAGCCAGCAATAGAAAACCTCTAAAGATTTTTCTAAAATGCTGGTGAGTGTAATAATACTTCATTTCATTAAAGTTTTTAGTGAATAATATTGGCAATAGAAAAAATCTGATATTCACAAAATCATTATCAATAGACATAACACGCCTATGGGTATCAATCTATTATATTGATACCTTATGCAAAAAACACTTATTTACATAGCCAAAATCAGCTATTAATAAAATGACTTTTGTGATAAATTAAAGTTTGTATTAGGGGAGTTCTCGTAGTATTAACTTTAACTTATAAGACTTTCTCTAAACTATAAGACAAATAAAATGAATTTATTACACATTGAAAAATTACATATGCTTTTATTTAGGGTTACAACAATAATTTTCCCAAAAAAAAATCAACTCTAATATTGGAATTTAACTTCATTATGATATATATTTTTTTTTAGGAATATAAAAAATATACCAATTTTACATCAAGCATTTTACATAATATTTCATCTACATCTTTTACAAATGGTAGAATTTTGGGAGTGTTCAAGGAGAACATTAATTTTTTTGGTTGTTTGAGAAATCCCTCCAAGAAATCAGATCAAGTTAAGTCGGTTCTTTGATTTTTTTTGTAGAAATAATCAAAATTCAAAATAATAAAAACTTTTCGATAATCGTATTGGTATCAGGTATTTGATTGAAAAAATCAACGAAGTACCGAATACCAAATACCATCATAACAGATTTCATTTTTTTACAATTTTCATCGAAAACCATAATTTCTACATGCTGTTGTTTTTAGTAAGAACTCAATATCCGAATAACAAATTATCCAAAGGCAATCTTCTTTAACTCAATTCCATCCAAAATTCTACCAATATCATTCGCCTCTTCGATACGTTCGTGAATCGCTTCAAACTCACTGTTATCAATCATATCTTTAAATTGTTGCAATTGATTGATGTATTCTTGCAATGCAGTCGATACATTTTGAGCGTTTTCTGCAAAAATCGGTGTCCACATTTTAGAAGAAGATTTCGCTAAACGAACCGTTGATGCAAAACCCGTACTTGCCATATTAAAAATATGTTTCTCATCTTTTTCAATTTCCAAAACCGTCAGTCCCAAAGTAAAAGACGAAATATGTGATAAGTGCGACACATAAGCAATATGTCTATCATGTTCGATAGGATTCATATACGTATTTCGCATTTTTAGCGTTTCCGCAAATAATCGGTCGATTTTTTCGACTGCCCATTTGTGACTCAAATCTGGCTCACAAATAACATTGACTTTGCCTCTGAATAGTTCATATAAAGCAGCTTCCGGTCCAGTGTTTTCTGTGCCTGCCAATGGATGACAAGCTACAAAATTTCCTCGGTTTCTATGATTTTTTGCGGCTTCACAAATTCCACTTTTAGTAGAACCAACATCTATTAGAATCGCATCTTCTCGAAGATTATCTAAAATCGGATGCACCAAAAAACGCATGGCATTTACTGGAATTGCTAATATTACCAAATCAGCCGCTTGAATACCAAATATCAAATCCATGGTTTCATCTACAATCCCTAATTCAATCGCTTTTTTACCATGTTCGGGATTAATATCAACGCCTACAAATCGAGTTCCATAGCCACTTTTTCGCAAGTCCAACGCTATCGAACCACCGATTAATCCTAAACCTATAATTGTTATTGTCATTCGTCAATCTTATCATTAAAAAATTAAGATGGCAAAAATAATAATAATTGTAATATGATTCACAAAACGTTTATTATCTAACATTTTGTCCCCAAAAGCCATCATATTTTTTCAATTCCAAATCATCTAAGACTTGACATTGACATGCCAAACGCAAACCGTTTTTCATTTGATGTGGAGGAAATTTAAGGCGCCATTTTTCCATTTTGGTTAATGGTGTTATTGATCCTGAAATCTCAACGGCACAAGTTCCACAACTTCCGAATCCTTTGCAATTAAACCAATCGGATTCGCCATTGTGAGGCGTAAGATTCGCTTGTCGCAACACTTTACGTAAGTTGTCGCCTTTTGAGCAATTGATGACTTGCCCTTTAAATTTGATTGTTGGCATATTATAATTTTAATGGCATAAATAATAATTACAAATCTTAGTATTGAGATAAAAATAACTATACATTCTTGACTTGCCTTTTTTATCAATAATTTCGTTAATTCCGAGGACTCGGGACGCCGAAGCAGAGGCTTAGACTGCGTTTTTCGCCTTATTCTTGACAAAAAATCCTGCGTCAAAGAACGTACATTTATTTATATTTCAATACTAAGAAATTGCTTTTAAATATTTTAAAAAATAATTAATAAGATAAATTTCATCAAAAACTAATAACTTTATGTGTATAATTTTTGGTTCTTTGAAAAATCCAGTGATAAACCTAAATATACGAATTATTTGAATTCGTTTTTTGTGTTGATGTGTTGATGTGTTGATGTTATACCAACGTCAGCACATCAACACGTCAACACAAAAAACAATCTTGATAGATTT
>JBGCFH010000041.1:0-4545 GCA_045106825.1 Saprospiraceae bacterium
TTTTTTTTTAGGATTAGGATGAACTTTCGGTAGGGAGAAAATCAGCGTCACCTACCAAATCACCATAAGGTGCTTACCTTTCACGGGTTGGTACTGAGCGTTATGGAAAAGGTTTTGGTTCTGTTCGAGGAAACTCAATGAGCGTACACAAAAGAACAGTTGATAAAATCAGATGCAATTTAAGGAGATGAATGAGAAGAGAATGAACCATTGTAGAGGCATCGTTAAGAACCAGTTATTGCTCAAAATCGGCGAGACGGCGACTCAAAGAGATTAGTCAAAAGTGTAAAGGCTGACAGGACACAGGTTTGACGGGCAATCGGTGTAAAGATGGCATGACCTTAAATTAGGCTCGTTTACGGAACAAGGGAAACTTGCCTACGAAAAGAGAGGAAAGTTATAAGCCCAAGTTTTTTTTTTTTTTTAGGGTAAGACAATTACTTCAGTAGTAGATGAGTGGCGGACTAACTCGTAGTAGTGTAGAAGTTTTTTTGTAATGAAAATGGAACGAAGGGGTTAGCATAATCAGTTTTTATTCAGTAACAACTTTAAACTAAACGGTTTAAGAGGATGATTTTTGAAGACAAAACAAAGTCAAATTCCATTACTAAAGAACAGGTATGGGAAGCGTTTAAATTGGTGAAATCGAAAGGTGGTTCAGCAGGAATTGATGGAATAAGCATCGAAGAAATAAGTGAGAATCCAAAGAAACACTTGTATCCAGTGTGGAATCGGTTAGCCAGTGGGAGTTATTTTCCACCTGCTGTAAAGCGGGTAAGTATTCCAAAGGGAGATGGAAAAGAGCGTCATTTAGGAATACCAACGGTCAAAGACCGAGTTGCTCAAATGGTGATAGCAAAAGAGTTAGAAGAAATATTAGAACCAATATTTTCTAAAAATTCATTTGGTTATCGACCAAACAAAAATGCACATCAAGCCATTGCTCAAGCGAGGGGGAATTGTTGGAAATATCCTTGGGTAATAGATATGGACATCAAAGGGTTCTTTGATAATATCGACCATGGATTGATGATAAAAGCCTTACGGTATTACACCGATAAGAAGTATATCATCACTTACGTAAAACGATGGTTAAAAGCACCGATACAATTAAAAGATGGCAGCCAACTCCAAAATTTGGATAAAGGAACGCCACAAGGCGGTGTGATTAGTCCGTTATTAGCGAATTTATTCTTACACATTGTATTTGATAAATGGATAGAAAAGGAATTTACTGATTGTCCTTTTGAAAGATATGCAGACGATATTATCGTCCATGTAAAGCATGAAAAGTACGCAAAGTTTGTCTTAAAGTCAATTCGAGAGCGCATGGCACAATGTAAATTGGAACTGCATCCAGAAAAGACAAAATTGGTTTATTGTAATCAAAACGGCAGACGAAAACGGACAAAAGCCAAAGATAGACAATTTGATTTCTTAGGTTACACTTTCCGAAGTCGGAAGGTAGAAAATAAAGAGGGCAAAGTATTTTTCGGATTTAGTCCTGCGATAAGTCGAAAATCCATGAAACGCATTACGAAAGAATGTCAGAAATTGGGTTTTCATAGATGGACACATTTAGATGTTCATCAATTGGCAGCGGCATTAGCACCAAAGATACGAGGTTGGCTATATTATTACGGCAGATTTCATAAAACGGCAATGGAAGGACTATTTGAAATCATCAATCGCAGGATTTCAAAATGGGCATTTAACAAGTACAAACGCTTTAAAAGGCGTAAATTCGTAACGTATGCACAAAGGTGGTTACGGCAAATCGCAAAAGATTTTCCATACATTTTTCCGCATTGGCAACAAGGATTTACGCCTTAGACTTGATTATGAAGAGCCGTGTGAGGCGAGAGTTTCAAGCACGGTTCTGTGAGAGGTTTGAGGGTGAAATTCCCTCTTACCTACTCGACTTTTTTCTTCATTTTTATATAAATATTTGCATATATGACATTTTTGATGTAAAATTGCAACTTAATCAATCATTTATGATATATTCAAATGATAAAGTCAAACGTTTACTAAAATCAGAATTAGTCAAACGAGGTATCAAAACTGTTGATTTAGTTAGATTATTGAACCAACAAGGTTTAAATGAAACTAAATCAAGTGTTACAAGCAAAATTAGTAGAGGTACTTTTAGTGCTGCATTTTTTCTTCAATGCCTTTCTGTTATAGGTTGTTCAAAGTTGGAAATTGAAACTTATATTTCAACTTTTGCAATGGCAGCAGAACCTATTGTCGAATATAAAACAAATTCAAATGAAAAATAGTAATAAACTAAAATTTATTGACCTTTTTGCTGGTTTAGGTGGTATTCGATTAGGTTTTGAACAGGCTTGTCATGAAAGAGGTATTAATACAGAATGTGTTATGACTTCTGAAATTAAACCTTATGCTATTGAAACATTGAAATACAATCATCACCATGAAAATTTTGTTGGTGATATTTTCAATGTTAAAAATGAAGATATACCTCAATTTGATTTTTTATTTGGTGGTTTTCCTTGTCAGCCTTTTAGTGCAGGAGGAAAAAGACAAGGTTTTGCTGATACAAGAGGAACTTTATTTTTTGAAATTGAACGTATTTTAAGGTATCATGAACCGATGGGCTTTATTCTTGAAAATGTGGAAGGAATGGTTAAACATGACTTGGAACATAAAAAAGATAAAATTGGTAGAACCCTAAAAACGATATTATATAAGTTAGAAAAAGAATTAGGGTATCAAGTTTCTTATGAAGTTTTAGATTCAGTTAATTTTGGTGTTCCTCAATCAAGAAAAAGAATTTTTATTGTAGGAACTAAAAATCATAAAGTTTCTTTACAAGATTTTAGACCAACTTTTCAAGTTATAAAAGACGTTTTAGAGCAAGGAAAACCAACTTTAGATACTAAGTTTACTCAAAAGTTATTGGCTAAATATTCTATTAAAAATTTACATGGAAAATCGATAAAAGATAAGCGTGGAGGTAGTAACAATATTCATAGTTGGGATATTGGGATTAAAGGAGAATGTTCTAATCAACAAATCGAATTATTAAACAAGTTATTCAAAGAAAGAAGAAAGAAACATTGGGCGAAAGAAATTGGTATTGATTGGATGGACGGAATGCCTTTGACCTTAAAACAAGTAGAAACTTTTGCTCCTGCAAATAATTTATTTTCAAGTTATAATTTAAAAGAATTATTAGACGATTTGGTTCAAAAAGGTTATTTGAAATTTGAATATCCTAAAAAATTAGTAGTAGAAGAAACACCAAATGGTGTTATCAAATCAAGAGTTTATGATGAAACAAAACCAAAAGGCTACAATATTGTAACAGGAAAATTAAGTTTTGAAATCAATAAAATTCTTGACCCAAATGATATTGCTCCTACACTTGTTGCCACGGATATGAGCAAAATTGTTGTTTCAGATGGAAATGGTTTACGAACTTTAACTATTCGTGAAGCACTTAGAATTTTTGGTTATCCTGAAAACTATAATATTCCTGTTAAAAAACGGTTAGCCTTTGATTTGTTAGGTAATACAGTTGTTGTTCCTGTTGTAAAAGCAGTTGTAGAACGCATTTTGGATGTTATTCCTTTAGAAAATCCAAGTCAAAACGTAAAAAAAGAATTGAAACTTATAGCTTAATTCCTGTATTTTCTTTGTATTTATTCACTACGTTTTCAAACCAATTATCTCTATATGATTTACATTGTTCATAGTTTGGAAGTGTAGTGGATAAGGCTTTAAGAAAATCAATTTTGTTGCTAAAAGGTTGATAAGACAATCTTTTAGAATACCAAGTACAAGGGCGTAAATTATAGATTTGTCCTCTTTTTGTTTGTATTTTAATCGGATTTGGTCCCGATGGACTTGATATTTCCCAAACTTTCTTGAGCCAAATATTATTGATTTTCAATTCTGAATTTTCCATGGTATAACTCAAAATCAAATAATCCGCTTCAATTCGTTCTGGAACTTTCAATAGTGAAGTGCAATAAGCATCAAAGTTCGCAATATCAAAAGCTGGACTTGCATTAGCGTGAAATGTTTTGACTTCAAGAAAATCTTTTGTATTACTCTCCGACAAGAGAAAATCTGGAAATTCTTGTGTGTTGATTTTTGTGCGAAAATAGTAGTTTTTACTTTTCATCCATTCGCCTATCCATTCTTGTAAAAGATGACCAACAGCATCTTTACCATCATATTTGACTGAAATATTTCCAAGTGTTAAATTTATACTGCCAATTTTACTTTTGATGTCAAAATCTTCAACCAATTCTTTGTGTATTCTTTTTCCTGTAACTTTTATCCGATTATCCATTTTTGTTTTTTCATCATAAAATGCGAATATAATGTTTTTTGACTTAGGTTGATATTTTTTCGTCTACTGATGGCAGGGAACGGCTCGTGACGACACCGTCGACATTGATTCAATTCAATACAGCGTATTGAATTGGATTGATGTTGATGGTGTTGTCACTGTGTTGTGTGATGTCCGATCCGCTTGCGGTCGGTAAGTCATACAACGCAGTGACAACACGA
>JBGCFH010000410.1:0-11122 GCA_045106825.1 Saprospiraceae bacterium
ATCAAGCATTTCAAGATTTACCCTTAAAAATCAGTCTTATTTTTTAAGGCTTTTTTCTAAAAAAACGAGATAGCTTTTGCAAAATTGTTTTAGGTTAAACAACTGATTTACAGTATTTTAAGTTCATTCTGAAAACTTCAATTTAATAATTGTCTATTTTATGACTTTTAGTAATAACATCAAATTTAAAACTCCAATTATTTTAACATATAAGAGTTGGTGCAATTTTGAAACACTGCAAAATACTTATGACCTAAATAGATTGCTTATTTTTCAGAAATTGCACCACTTTTGTTACTTCACTCTATCTTCTATTTTTCAAATTTTTTAAGTCAATATCAAATCATCTAACTTTTGCCTAAAAGTTTTTGCTTTCTATCAGTAGTTCCTATATAAACATTATATAATATATTATAAATCAGATTCTTATAAGAAACATTACTAATATAGTATACTACTAAAAATAGATTACTTCACCATCAAAATCATAGACTTCCCTCATTCATATCGCCAGTTCATCAGTAAAACAAGGTATTTCGTACATTGTCGGTTGCATGACATTACTTTGACTTGTATCTTTGTTGTGTCTTAAATCAATATCCAAATAATCTTAAATTTTGGCTAAAAACATTTGATTTCTAAATCCTTTATTACTTTTAGTAATGACATCAAATTTTAAACTCCAATTATCTTAATATATAAGAGTTGGTGCAATTTTGAAACACTGCAAAATACTTAAAACCTAATGATTGCTTATTTTTCAGGAATTGCACCACTTTTGTTATCTCAAATTCACCTCTAACACAACAAACTAAGTCTCTCAAAATTCACTATCAAGAAACTTTACATTAATATTAATACACTTTCATCTCCATTTTTACGAATACATTTCAACAGTACAATTGACGACTTTTATTAAAAAAAATAGTTTACACTTGAATGATTCAAATGTAAACTACTTTTTTAGAATTTTTAAACCTGTCTTTTTTATGAAAATATATTTAAAAATTCGTTCTCAACGATAAAATTAGATTGCGACCTGGTGCAGAAACGCCAGACGAAAACGGACGATAATGAACATCCATAATATTTTCAAAAGCTACTGTAAAGAATATATTTTTATCTAAATTATAGGTTGCATAAGCATTCAAAGTATACCAAGAAGGTGAACCATCTACCGTTGCTAACTCTAAATTGTCTGTTCCTGCTAAGTCAAAATCTTCTGCATTTTTCCAACCATTATAACGTGCTAAAAACCTAAACTGAAAACGTTCACGAACGTAACTCAATGATGTTTGACCATATACAGGCGGAATATGTGCCAAAGGCGATTTATCGAATGTATTCCATCCTTTGATATAATTGATACTACTTTTTAAGTTCCAATATGTTCCTAATGCTAAATTTAAATTTGCCGAAAGGCCATAAATATAAGCTGTTCCTGCATTCGTATTCCATTGTGTTGTATAATAATCGCCATAATGCAATAACGAATCAACACCATTCAATGTCGTAAAATCACGAACAATTGCATCAAAAAGGTAAGTATAAAACCCTGTAACACTAAGAGAACTTCTTTTATTCGTAGTACCTGTGTTAAAATATTGCGTTAAACCCATTTCACCATTCAAAGCATACTCTGAGCTCAAGTTAGGGTTCGGAACAGTTACAAATTCACCTTTTGCACGGATCTTACCAAAATCATCTACGTTTGGTGAACGGAAAGCCGTTGAAGCAATAATATTCACGGTTGTATTTTTCGACATTTCCCATATTAATGACAAGCTTCCTGTCAAAGCTCCTAAATCAGACGAAATCTCACTATAAGGTAATTGTATATTTGTTGTATCAACAAATGTAGATTGTAACGATGCAAAAGTATAACGCAAACCTGCATTCACTGTATATTTTCCTCTAAACTTCTGACGATAACCAATATAAGTCGCAGCCATTGTCATATCACTTCCACCATCAGGATAACGAGTTACTGCATCAAAATCTATTTCTCCAGTTTCGACATGTTCATTGTATGCTAATGAATTGACACGATTATAATTCACTTCTAAACCGTATAATAATCGTTTATTTTTGTAACTCCCTAAACCATTCAATTTTTTTGCTTTTCCAAAGTCTTTCGCAAAATCTACATTCAAACTACCAACATGAACATCTTCCTCTTGATGCGAACGAGCATCTCTTCCAAAACGACGAGAAATTCTATCTTCTTCAATATTTTGGTACGCTAAAACCACAGAAAGTACATCAAAAGTCCTTTTATCTTCTGGTTTATATTCCATTGTTAACGATGACAAAAATCGTTTTTGTGGCCCATAATACCATTCCGCAAATCGGAAATCTTCTTGACGCATTCCATCTACAATAGATACAGTAGATTCACTCAACTGATCATAACGAGGAACATCACTTGAATTAGAATATTGAATATTAGCTAAAAAGTTTAAATCATTTCGTGGTTGAAACAATACTTTTTGCATAAAATCAACTTGACTATAACCTGTACCAACTTGTACCAAAGGATCATTATTACGAACAACCGAATCTTGACCATTGATTCTATCTACATAAAAAAATCGTCTGCCATAATCAATATATTCTGAATGGTTGAGCGAACCAGTTCTCAAATCATCAAAATTAGAAACTGTAAAACTCGTCAAAGACGACCATTGACGACCACCAAAGTTAAAATCAAAATGTCCTGTACGTTCTTTATTCGCAGAAGCAAAACGCACAAACGCACTTCCTTCAAACAATTCATCTTCATCCGTTTTTAATGCCAAACGAGGTCTTTTACTCGTAAAACTCATCACGCCACCTAAAGCATCACTTCCATAAATAACGGCTGCTGGGCCATAAACAACTTCGATACTTTCCAACATATTATTATCGACTGTAATCGCATTTTGCAAATGTCCATTACGATAAATCGCATTATTCATACGAACACCATCAACGACAATCAATACTTTGTTGGCTTCAAAACCACGAATCACAGGACTTCCTCCGCCCATTTGTGATTTCTGAATAAATACATTTCCAGTATTTAATAAAGCATCCGCTGTCGTTTGAGGATTCACTAACGCAATTTCTTTACTATCAATAACATCTACTTGAGTAGGAATATTAGATAAATGCTCTTCGATTCTTGAATGACCTTTTACACGAATTTCTATCAAATCTATAGGCTGTTGTTGCATTTCAATACGCCCAAATTGCATCAATAAATCACTAAATGCAATATTTAAAGGATAATAACCGAGATAAGTTAATGTAATCGAATCATCGTATCTAAGGCTATGAATATTAGCTTCACCAAACTCGTTTGTCGTTGTAGCAAATCCACGTTCTGCATTATATATCGCTACAGCAACCATAGGATCACCAAACTCATCTATTACCGTAATAACAAGACCATCATCATCGGGAGTTGTTGTCGCATTGAGAAAAAACGGATAAATTAATAAAATTAAATATAATGTTTTTTTATATGTATAAGTGTAAAAAAAAGGCATATTTTTTCTTTTAAAGGTTGTCTATGACTAAATTAATTTGCTGGTTACTATCGTAGTTATTTTTTATACTATCTTAATATGTCGTTATTATCCATAAAAAATCAACAACATATTTCACTTTTATTTAATCTATAAATAATTATTATTTTGGCAGTTGTATGCGAAACGTAGTTCCAACGCCTACTTCTGACTGTTTGACAAACACCTTGCCATTATGATAATTATTTATAATACGTTGTGTCAAGGAAAGTCCTAATCCCCAGCCACGCTTCTTTGTAGAATAACCGGGTTTAAAAACAGAATTGAATTTATTACTCGGAATTCCTTTGCCAGTATCTTCAATATCAATGTAGACATAATCATCATCTTCAAATGCAGTTGCTGTGATGCTTCCTTTGCCTTCCATCGCATCTAACGCATTTTTGAGTAAGTTTTCTAACACCCAATCAAATAGATTAGGATTCAATTTTGCTGTAATCGGTTCACTCTCTTGTACTGTAGGGAAATCAAATTTTATCCTTCGAGACGCACGTTTATTCATGTACGCCATATTTTTCTCAATACTTTCAATCACATTATTCGGCTTTAACTCTGGAACTGCCCCGATTTTTGAAAATCGTTCAGCGATGAGTTCCAATCGGCTGACATCATTTCGAAACTCATCCAACATACCGAGTGCCATATCATTTTCTACTATCAACTTCAAATTTTCAATCCAAGCCACAATCGCAGTAATCGGTGTTCCTAACTGATGTGCTGTTTCTTTCGCTAAGCCAACCCAAACCTGATTTTGTTCTGCTCGTCTTGCGGCACTTATTGCCAAATAACCCATAAACAAAAACACGATAATCAATCCCAATTGAAAGTAAGGGAAGTAAATTAGTAGTGTTAATAATTTTGAATTTTTATAAAATAATAACACTTTATCAAAACCATTATCAACAATAATCGGCTCATTTTGAGCCATCATCTTCCGTAATTGTTTTGGTAAATAACTCGTATCTGCTGCCGCTTTCTCTTCATTTAAATTAATCGAACTTTGAATATTCTTTCGTTCATCTGTAAGAATAACTGGAATCGTTTTATTACCCTCAAGAATTGAAAAAATAAAATCAGTATTCAGATGCAAACAACTTGGATCTATTCCAACACAATCAGGATCTTCTGGCATTTTATTAATTTCAACAATTGCTTGTCCCAACAAATCAGCACGTTCTCTTTCTGAATCTGCTAAACGACTTGCTACACTATTTGTATATAACAACGAAGCGATAACGATAAGTACTGCTCCAAACGAAAGCCATATTTTCCAGCGTGATTGTTTTGAATATATGTCCATAAGAATATCTTCATATCTTACTGACATACACCATGTTATATATAACAAAAATAATGTCAATAAAATATTTTTACAAATTTCTAAACCAATAATATTATTTAGTGTGACACCAATTTTATATAATATTTTTTAATATATTTATTATAAACATTTATAAACCAATACATTAAAATTAAAAATATGTGATTTAAATAGGTTTTTTGTGTCATTTTCTATTTTTCCTCTACTTCATTATTTTCCCAGTCTTCAGGTTCTTCGAGTGCATTTTTTTGAAATTCGGTTAAAATATCATTTTGAATTTGTTTGAATTTTTGATTCAAATCCGCTTCTAATGCTGCTTCAACAGTTTTCTTACTATATGCAAAATCATACTTATCAACATTGCCAAAGACATGAACATAAATATTGAACCAACCATCTCGTTTTGCCTTTATCGCTTTCTTTCTCGGATTGAAGCGTTTGAATTTATTAGCAATTGTTTGTCCAGCATTAATCTTAATTTTATAATCAAAATCTAAGTCATAATCTTGCCAACCAGCAATCGTCATATTGACAGCATTATTTTGAATAAACATAGCCGGAATCGTCAGTCTTTCGTTTTTAAACTCCAGTTGATTTCGCATTTCGGTAAACTTCACATTTTTCAAATCCTCGACTTTTACAAATTTTGAAAAATCTGTAAATAAATCAAAATCAACTATTTCACCATTAGAAATCGTTATATCAGCCAAAGCATACAATTTATCATACAAGACATTTCCAGCTTTATCCCAATAATTTTTCAATCTAATTTTTGCATCAAATTCACCACGAATATTTTTATCAGTCAATACATCTTGACCAAAATTGTCCAGTTGACTGAATAACGTATAACCATCTAATTTTGTGCATTCAATAAAGCCATCTAAAAATGTTTCTTCGTCTAAATAAATGTTACTGGTCATTTTTATATTTCCGCCCATTGTATTGACACTCACATCTTTAGCAATCATCATTTTGCCTTGAAATGCTAAGTTTCCAGTAAAATCTTTCGCAACGATTTTATCTATTTCAAAATCTGCAATATTAATATTTTGCAATAACACTCGACCATTATCAACCGTCAAGTTTCCGCTACTTCCCTCTGCTTTGATATTATCATATTTAAAACTACCAACTTCAACCGAAAAGTCACCATTAAATAATTTTAAAAACTCATAATAAGGCGAAGCCGTTACACTTCCTTTTTCTGTCAATGTTTCTTCACGAGTTGTTTCCAATTTTTCGGGTTCTTCCTGCACTTTTTCTACAAAAGCTAACAATTCATCTAAATCAATCTTTTCTGATTTTACTTCGGTATTAAAAATCAATTTAATAGCATCCGAAGTTGTCGAATCTTTCAATAAGACAGGCAATAAGTTCTGAAAACTTCCCTTGAGTTGTAAATCATTTTGAGCCACTTTGACATCCAGATTATTGATTTGAAGATTATTATTATTAATAAAAATTTCGCCTTGTGACAAACTCACTTTTTCGTCCTTAATCTTCAAACTCATATCTTCAAAAGCAATCAAACCATTCGCTACAATATTTCGGATACCAGACAACGACAACATATCTTTATAATAACCTTCTACGATAATTCCCTTAAACTCCATCGCACCGCTTCCGCTTTGTACAAATTTTTCATCACCAAAAAATCCAAAAACCGCTTCCATTGGTATTTTTCCTTGAAATCGAAAATCTATCAACGGATTTTCAATATCTTCCACAAATAGCATTGCCTCCAGCTTTTCACCCAACAACTCACCTACAAACTGCGTCATTTCTACAAAAGCCTTTCCTGTTGCACTTTTTTCATCATTTTCGATTTGTACTTCAAACGATACATTCTTCAATTCATTTTGCAATCGTTTACTATTGACATAACCATCTTTCAGCCCAAAAGTCAAATCAAATTCAGGCATTGACGTTTTACTCAATCGACCTTGTAATGTAGATTCAATATGAAAATTACCTCGACTACTAAAATCTTCCAAAGCAGTAATTTGCTTTTTTGGTAATAATGAAATTACCGAATATAAATTACAATCAATACCTTTTAATGATACATCAAAATCTGTATAATTCTCTTTGGTAATCACCTTTCCATTGACAGTAAATTTATTCGACTCGACATAAAGATTCGTGTTTTTCAAATTATACTCTCCTTTCTCTAAGTCAACTTTTGCAACCGTTTCGTAAGCAATATGTCTTCCTGATAAAATTTCTCCATCTTTTGTATTTAAAAATTCAATCTCGATTTCTGCTGTACTTTCTAACTCAAACTGTTGAGTCGAAAAAGCACCTGAAAGCTTTAACGATTCTATACGTAAGATTCCCGATTGTTGAAACTGTTTATCTTCATAAATCGCATACATATTTCGCAAAGTTGCGTTTTGTAAGTCGATTTTTACGTCCGTTTCTTTATCAGAAGTTTCAGTAGATGTTAGAAATACATCATAATTTGAATTTCCATTTATATCTTTCAAAATATTCAAAGAACCATCCGCCACAACAACCGATTCTATATCAATGACATCTTGAAAAAGGCTCAAAAAACCAAAATTTAGCGAAAGCGTTTTTGCATTTAGCAAAATACCTTTTTTTGTATCAGGCATTGACACTTGACTTAAGACGACAGAAGCATCAGGAAAAGTCCGCACTAAAGTCAAGTCTACATGTTCAACGGTAATCGGTGCTTTTAAAGATTTATTTAACTCTTTGACCACTAATTCACCGATTCTATCTTCGTATACTTGTGCTACAATCAGCAGTATCAAAAAGAAGAAGATAAAACCAATTCCGCTCCATTTCAATATTTGAAAAATTCGTTGTTTCATCTGTTTAATATTTTTCTAAGGCTTGAAATTAACAATCCCTTCTGACTTTACCGAACAAAAATTGATTGTATTAAAAATACCAATCGCTAATTTATTTAAAAATTAGTATTTCCAATGATTTGGAAAATTTAAAAAAGCATAAAAGATAGTATTATCTATGATTTGAAAATGATTACGGATAAAATTATATAAGATGTAGAAATCAAAGAGGAGAATTGTATAAAATGTAGGTATAAAACATATTATTAGCCTTTATCTTAAAATGAAAAAATCCTTTAGGAAAAACTCCTAAAGGATTTTATTGTGGGCGATATAGGATTCGAACCTATGACCCCTTGGGTGTAAACCAAGTGCTCTGAACCAACTGAGCTAATCGCCCGATATTAGCTAACTTTTAATAAAGGAATAATTTGAAATCTTCATTCATTATGTCCCTTTTGCGTTAGCGAATGCAAATATACGATGAATTTTGAAAAATCAAAATAATTTTGAAAAATAATTTTATTTTATTTTAGATAAATTTTAGACTCCTTGAAAATCAGTCATTTAGCATTAATTTTATTTTGGATAAAATTATACTTATTGTAAAGTCGTCATATTACTTTATTCAAAGTATCTAAAAATTAGAGGTCAACAACAAATCTAAATCGGTATATTTTAAATGAAAACGTTGTGAAAGATGATAATTCGTCAAACTGCCTTTATAAATATAAACTCCGTGACGGAAACCTTTATTTTGATAAATCATGCGTTCGATACTTCCTGCACTTTCTGCTTGTAACAACATTGGCGTTAAGATATTGCTGACAGCTAACGAAGCAGTTCGAGCAATACGAGAAGCAATATTCGGGACACAATAATGAACAACATCATAGATTTTGAAAGTTGGATTATCATGTGTTGTCACTTTTGAAGTCGCAAAACAACCACCTTGATCGATACTTACATCAATAATGACCGAACCTCTTTTCATCTTTTCAACCATATCTTCACTAACAACAACAGGTGTTCGACCTTCTGGCGAGTGCATTGCTCCGATGACAACATCTGCGGTGTAAAGTTCTCTTTCTAAAAACAGTGGATTGATAGCTGAAGTATAAATTTGTCTACCAACATTTTGCTGTAACCGTTTAAGTTTATAAATATTATCATCAAAAACACGAACTTCTGCTCCTAATCCTAAAGCCGTTCGAGTTGCGTGTTCTGCTACAACTCCTGCTCCTAAAATCACGACTTTTGCTGGCGGAACACCTGAAATTCCACCTAATAAAACACCTTGTCCACCACCATTTTTACTTAATAACTCGGCAGCCGTCAACATAGAAGTGATGCCTGCCATTTCGCTTAATGTCCGAACAATAGGAAATGTATTTGATTGGTCTTTGATATATTCCCAAGCTAATGCTATAACTCGCTTTTGTCGTAATTTAGAAATATATTCTTCTGACAAAGTTGGTAAGTGAATCGGTGAAATGATGACTTGATTTAACGTCAACATATCGACTTCTTCCATCGTCAGAGGTGCAACTTTTAGAATTACACTGGCTTCAAAAACCTGCTTTTTATCATAAGCAATTGCTGCACCAGCTTCTGATAATTGATGGTCAGAAAAATTAGATTTTTCTCCAGCCATTGTTTCAACGACAATTCGATGACCTTGTGCCGTCAATGTTGCAATAGAAGAAGGCGTTAATGCAATTCTATTCTCTTGAAAAGACGTTTCTTTCGGTATTCCGATAAATAATTTATTCGGTTTTCTGCGTACAGCAAGGCGTTCTTCTTGTGTCGCAAATTGTCCTTCGGTAAATATTTTCGGTATTTTTATCTGTCTTTCCATTTTGGTGATTCGTGATTGATGGTTGGTGATTGATTCTGATAATCTCCAAAAAACTATTTTTTCACTTCGTCTTGCAAATATAACAGGTTTATTTTGGGTTGCAATAACCAAATGCCAATAGTCTGAATTAGAAGATAAATTGTTTGAAATTTATTTTTCTTACGATTACTATCGTAACGAATTTTAAAATTCTACTTCATGAGTATCATTTTCTGCAACATGATTTTCATATAAGGTATTGATTCTCGGCTGTAAAATCCATACACCAATTGGAAAAAAAGCAATCAACAAGAAATCAACAATCCAATCTTCAAATCTTGGAATTGCTTGTAATTCAACGGTTTTGATTCGCTTTGCAGCAAAATAAACGACGTAAACTATTCCAAACATAGAAAAGAACGATAAAGGAAATAGTAAAAAGAATCCACCAATGTTTGGAATCATTCCTACTAAGGCACTATTCATAACATCGTACATTATATACATAGCGTACAAAAAGGTTACGACGGGTGCGAATAAAGACATTTTGAATAATGTGTTACCTCCATGATACATATCTTGAGGTAGTTTCTTTTCTAAACCAACGACAACTGACCATAACCAACCGATTTGTACACCGACGGCTAATAATATAATGATAGGAACAAAAATCAGGCTTCGAGGAAGCTCTAAACTTGGTGAAACATCACCTGTTGATTCCATCATATACGCCAATGCTTCTATGGCTTGAAAAAAATCTCTAAATAGAACTATTTCTAACACAAATGGTATCGCAATACCGACTAAGAATAATTGCCAATGCTCGGCTTTAAGAAATTTATTAATCATGATTTTAGGTATAAAATGTGAAATATAAGGTATGAAGTAGTGACGTATAAAACGTAAAATACTTTATACCTTATATTTCATACTTAAAGAACGGCTTTCGTCGTCCTGTGTTTCAAAATGAATGGTGATGATATCATCTGGTAGAATATTTTCAATTAATTCAGCCCATTCGATGAAGCAAAAGTTATTATCATATAAATAATCTTCAATACCAATATCTAAAGCTTCTTCTAAAGTTTTTAAACGATATAAATCAATATGATAAATCAATCCTTTTGGATATTCATATTCGTTAATGATCGAAAAAGTTGGTGAATTAGCCGTTTCATCCGTTTGCATTTTTTTACAAAATGCTTTTACAAATGTCGTTTTTCCTGCTCCGATTTCACCGTATAACATAATTTTTTTTCTACCATTGGCGAAAGCCAAAAAAGTATCTATAAATTGTGGTAAATCAGCTTCTGATTGTATTCTAATGTGTTTTTCCAATTAAAAAAATCAAGTTTTAGTTATTCTAATGAATGTATTAATGCTTCAAAAAGTAGTTTGCTTTTTGCAAACGTTCATCATAAAGACAAAACTATATTAGACTTTATTCTAAATAATTTCGTATAAAGCTAAATTATCTTTTATCGCTACTCTTCGTTAACAAAATACTCATGTAGCTAAGGCTACACTCCGTTTTTGTCGCCTCGATTAGCAATAAAATCTTAATTTCCATTCATTA
>JBGCFH010000411.1:0-13645 GCA_045106825.1 Saprospiraceae bacterium
ATAATGACCATGATTTTCTACAGACAGCACCAGAGCTAACGCTCTTATTACATTAATTTTCTATCAAAATACGATAAAAGAGCGTTAGCTCTGATTCTGTCTGTAGAAAATGGTATCCAAAGATCTACAGAGTAGCGTAGCTACGCCACCATTTATCAATCATTTTCCATAATATTTTTATAAAAATTTACCATTGCCCATCTGTATAGGTACGGTAGATTCATAAAAACTTGACGGGAAGAATAAAAAATTGAAATCTATCAAAATTGTTTTTTGTCTATTACATCAACACATCAACACATCAACACATCAACACATCAACACATCAACACATCAACACATCAACACATCAACACATCAACACAAAAAATCGTATAGGTTTATCACAGCTTGTCCCGATTTCTCAGGGGATTTTTCAAACAACCTAATTTTTGGTTCATTGACAATTTTTGCCAAAAGCAAAATTATTGTTTTACGTAGCGGCTGTCTTTAGCTGCCGTAAACAACTTCAAACAAAGACGGCAGCTAAAGACAGCCGCTACTGGCAAAAATTATTAAAGAACCTAATTTTTTTAATCCTTAACGGGCTTTGTAGTTTTATCTCCCAAAAGAAACTTCACAGAACGAATAATCAATTCATTTCTAACATTTTCATCTGTTACGGATTCTAATGGAAAACCAAAGTTAATGACTTTGAAATCACTTCCATCATAAGCAATTCCAGCAGCTCCACCATCTCCACCGTCATAAGTTACAATTGTTCTTGCACCATTGACAGGTTTGAGTTGGTCAGGATATTCTACATCAAAATAATCGCCACTATTTTTATCAAAACTGCCTTCTAAGTCCTTCATGATATTCCATTTAGCACCTTTGAAATTATACGTTTCCGCATCATCACCAGCGTATGTTGCTTTTAGATAATTAGAGAAAAATGAAGGATCAGCACCTCTTCTTCTTGCCAAATCAAAGCCATGTTCAGAACCAGAAATCAGTAAACTTCCGCCGCCATTTAAATATTTACTAATAATCGATCGTTCACTTTTATCAAGTGACTTATCAGCCGTTGATTCTTCTCCTAAAAACCAACAAACACCATCATAAGGTTTCAAAGCAATTCGTAAATCACGAACAGCTTCATTTGATGCACCATCAAATGCAACACCTGATAATGCTAATGCTTTTCCATATTCATATGAGTAATCATAACGATTCATTCTATCAATAAATAATCGTTTTGTATTACCTAAATAACCTTCATCTTGTGTAACCGCAGAAAATCTATCTAACCTATCGAAACCATCAACTAACAAAAATTCAACTTTTGTACCTGACGCAGGTGTTCTTGCTGCAACAACTGCTGTTGAGAAAGATTCGCCACCAGCATTTGTTGCCGTTACTTTAAAATAGTAAGTTTCTCCAGCTTCTAAGTTTGAAAATGTATGCGTATTTGCATTGACTTCCATACCATCTGCAAATGCTTTTCCGTGTTTAGATATATAAACTTTATAACCAGTAGCTGCATGTCCGCCTGTTGCTGTTACTTCAGGTGCTTGCCAAGTTAGTTGAATCCTATTATTCTCATGATTTTGAGCCATCAAATGTGTTGGTGGTTCTGGTAGAAAAACGGGTTTTGTTCCAGCTTTTCGAGCATAATAAGTTACAATTCCTTGATAAACCGCTCTTGCAGATAAGTTTCTAAATTGTGGTGTTAATATCGCTTTAGCATCTTCTGTATTATCATGAAAACCGATTTCTACCAACGCACCAGGCATTGTACGCAAACGACGCAATTCACCAAAGTTTGCCCTTTTTACGCCTCGATCTCTCCACTTTTCATCGTATTCTTGACGAATATCACTAACTAATTCATTATGAATATAACGAGTCAAATCATAACTTCCTGCCGTTGCACCACGATTGTAAACAAACGATTCTGTTCCTGTTCCTTTTCCACCACCAGCATTAGTGTGCCACGATACAAAAATTGCATTATTGCGTTCTGCTTGATCGCCTTTTGCTAATTCCCATTCTGCGTATTCAGGTCGAACAGTTACATCACCATCACGACTAAAAAAGCCTTGATATTGACTGTAATATTTTGCAGCTTCTTCATAGCGAGGTTTGTTACTTAGGCGTCCACCACCTTTTATAGTTCCCATTCCACCACCAAAACGAACAGCATCCGCAATGATTGCTTGTCCAGCATCTGATGATTTATTGGATAATTCAACTCTTCCTTGTGTGCCTTTTTCAAAATAATACTGCCCCAAATAAACCCACGTTAAACCATGTACTTCTTGATTAATGCTTACGACCGATTCGCCACCTGCATGATAAATGTGATAACGAGTATCTTTACAACGATTATTACCATTTCTATAATAAACAGAAACCCAATAGTAACCAGACTCTTCAATTGTCGGTGTATAAATCGCACGACCAGATTCTTCTGCTGATGTATAAATGTAGTCATAGTTTTTGTTGTAACCAGATGCAGAACTTTTTGTCCAAGCTCCTTTAGTAGAATATCCGTTACTCAAATCATCAACAATAACCTCGTTTGTATTCATGTCTCGTTCTCGAACTGTCCAAACATTTGCACCAGCGTTTTCTAAATATTTTAATAAATAATAGTTAACCGCTTCTATATTTCCATGGTCTTCAACGATTCCATTTTCGTTAGAACGCTGTGTTCGCCAAGCTCCTTTATGATAACGCCAACCATGACCAGCACTCAACCAAACCGTTTTTCCTTCCAATGCTCCTTTTTGATGTTTTGGTAACGGTGAAGCAGCCGAACGACTTAACGGACCAGCACTTTTATCTCTCTCCGCAATTCCTTTATTTGTTGTATTATAATCTTGTGGAATTTCAAAACTCGGTAAGAAGTCTTCTAACGGAACGTAGTTTCCCTCTGTATTCTTAGTTAAAAAATAATATTCCTCTGCGTCTAATTCTGTGAAAAACGGAACAATTAATTCCGTAATTTCATCAAATTGCTCATCATCCAAATTTCTTAAAAAAGGAAAAGGCAACGAAAAATGAATAGTTGCTTTACCATCGTCCATGATGATTTTATCAATAGACGATCCTTCAGGTAAAAAACCCTCTTCCTGACTTTCTTTGTAGATAGATTCAGAAATCGAAGTTAAGAGTTCTGGAGAAATATCTGATTGTCCATACGCCAAAGTTCCTATCAGGCAGACCACCAAAAGCATACATAAGTGTTTCATAGTTTCTTTTTTTATATATCAGGTATTCAGTTTAAATTATATTTTGTACTCAAAATATTACATGGTTTATTAACAAAATAATATGCCATTTATTTTAAATTATTCTAAAAACGGAATAATACAGGATAAAAACGTTATAACAGTTATTTTATGTTAAACGTTTTTTTTTTATTTGATTATTTTAGATATGTACAACACAAGTGTTTTCAACTATTCTAACCTTTTCTTTTATTTAATAATTTATAAATAATTGTATAAATAATTGCACAAAATACTAATAAATTTTCCAACCATAATGTACATAATAATGATATACTTTAGGATTACTCAACGTACTTATTTCAATGTCATTTGCGTTTTTTAGAATATCTTTTCCAAAAATTGTGTTAGATAAAAACTTTTTGGGTGTTAAATAAGTCGTTTCTACCTCAAATTCATCTATGAGATAAAAATTTTCTGCAATTCGTTTGAGGTTCAAATCATCCTCTTGACGAGCAGCCAAATACCAGCCCCATTCATTAAAACTCGGTACATTGTCATGAAATGGTAAGACATTCAAACCAGCAGCCGTCATTGTTTTTCCAATACACAAAAATGCATGATTTGCATGAACTGGACTACTTGATTGAATACAAACGAAACCACCTTTTTTTAATAATAAATTGATACGTGAAAAGAAATATTTAGAGTATAGTTTACCTAAAGATTCATTTCGAGGGTCAGGGAAATCTATAAAAATGACATCATATTTATTATTTAATTGTGCCACTTTTTCAATAAACTTATACGCATCTTGATGTAAAACACTAACGGTATCTGCTACATGAAATAAGTCATTTCCCGACTTATCTTTTCTGTTTAGTGGCAAATAAATCGGTTCTTCTTCTAATGAAATTGGCAATTCAGGATTTAGAACATGAACATTTTTTTCTAAAAAAACGGAATCATTTAGTTCCATCAAAATAGGATTTTCGGACGCTAACTTGACCACCGAAGGATCTAAATCGACTAATGTAATGCTATTAATATTCGGATATTTATTGATTTCTCGAACGGCCATTCCATCGCCGCCGCCCAAAACCAAAACATCTAAAGGCGTTTTTGCTTTATTGGTCAACGAACGATATTTCATCGCTGGATGTACCAAATTTTCGTGATAACGATTTTCGTCACGACTACAAAACTGTAAACCACCATTCAGAAACATCATAACATCGCCAGTTTTTGCGTGTTTTGTCATCACGATTCGTTGATAAGGGGTTGTTTCTTTATGAATGATTTTTCCAGTATATAATTGCTGTTCTGCAACATCTGCAAATTCATCGGCATAAAACAAACCTCCTAAACCAACCAAAACCGCTAAACCAATATAAATCAATGTTTTACGAGAAGTAGAATGGGTTTTATCTGCATTTTTAATTAGAAAAAAATAAGTCAATAACGCAACACTAAGATTGAGTAATGTCACCATAAAAGCAGCTTGATAAATTTCTACTTTTCCGACCAAAAATTTTATCCATATAAATGTTCCAATTGCTGCACCTAAAACATCTAAACTTATTGTCATCGAAATATTGCTGCGAAAATTAACAAATTTCTTATTTATCGTTGCGATAAGCGGTTGTTCAAATCCGATAAGCAAACCGATTGTAAACGAAATTAAATAAAATATAAGTTTGAAATGATCAAAAAGATAAGCGTAAGCACCCATAATTATCAATGGTGAATATCCACCTAAAAAGGACAAAATTAACTCGACACTGATAAATCCTTGAAGTGTTTTTTCTTCTTTTACGAACTGTGCTAACCAAGCACCAATCCCTGTCGCAAATAACATTAAACCAATCACTAATGGCCATTGTTGAGCAGGATTTCCTAATATATTTGAGCTTAATTGTGCTAAAATATATTCATCAACAATACAACATAAGCCACTGCAAATCAAGCTAAAAGAAGTTAATACTAAACCTAATTTATTCATTTGTACCTTTTCTGTTTTTCTAAAAATTAAGCTTCTAATAAAATATCACTTTCGCTTACGATTATGGCATTTTCTTCTTGATATTCGTGTATCGTTTTGATTGTAATACCGTTATTTTTTTGTTGAATTGATACAATTGTTCTTGAAGTCGGAAACTGCTCTTGAGGTGTTTTGAAATCAAAGGTTAAAAATAAAAAAGGATCATTTTTTTGTTGAGTTGTAATCCAGTTTGTGATTCTATCTATATTTGTATCATAAGGTAATTTTTGACAATCGAATTGATATTTAAAAGGAGTTGGATTTAAATAAACTGTATTATTTAAAGCGTCGATTGGTAAAAAACACAATGTTTTTTCGGAATGATTATCTAAAGTCTCACACGCAAATAACTCTGTGAAAATTTGTCCATTATGTTTGATTTGAACAAAATGACTTGTTCCGATGATTCCTGTATAAACAGAAAATCCTAACGTTGAATTGTACTTTTTTTCTGATTTGAAAATATTCAAATTAGAAAAATCAGTATCGCCCAACATGACGGTGAGTTGTAAAATTTTGTAAGAAACGTCTTTAAATAATATCATTTTTGGATTCTAAATTAGAAGTTAGAAGTTAGACGTTAGACTCTTCGACTTTAAAATTTATATATTTTGATGAAATTATTTTCTATCAAAAAAATATCAATTGTACTGTTTTCGAAGTCTCAAAACGGTGACATAATAACAAAAAAATGGATTTTAGCCTAACATACTTTAAATATTTTCGACTAAAGTCAATTTTATCATCATCTTGACTCAACATCTGGAAGCTTCGAGAACGGTACAATTGATAGGATAATCTTACTAATTTTATTAAAAAAATCGTAACTGTATTTATCTGGTTGATTTTATCCCGAAATCTCGGGAAAGCTCCAGCTTCGGATTACGTTACGCTCGAAAATTACAAATCTATCACGAATTAAATACAGGTACAAAAAAATCTACAAGTGTAAAATTGCTTTTTTCTTCAACAATTGTTCAACCGTTTCCTCTCTATCAGGATCAGGAACACAACAATCGACAGGACAAACCGCAGCACATTGAGGTTCTTCATGAAAACCTTCACATTCTGTACATTTGTCAGGAACAATGAAGTAAAAATCATCTTCTACTGGTGCAAATTCTTTTTCTGAATCGACTTTAGTTCCGTCGATTAAAGTTAATTCTCCTGATATACTTGTTCCATCAGCGTAAGTCCACTCAACGCCGCCGTCATAAATTGCGTTATTCGGGCATTCGGGTTCACAAGCTCCACAATTGATACATTCGTCAGTTATTATAATTGCCATGATTCTTTATTTTTTTTATATTAAACAAGAAAAAAAAATTTCCGTTCATTTTAAATCTCGTGCAAAATTAGGTCTTAGAGTTTAGAATTACAATCTTTCTGTTGTTAATGTTTTAAGCTTGGTTATGAACATGACGATATATGTAGTATATGGAAGCGTTATGGCAATTGTAGTTTTATTTTAGAGTTTTATTTTAGAATTAAAGTGTCAATATTTGGAATACTCGTTGTTTCGTCTTGTTTTAAGGAATTTCCACGAAGATCTAAATATGTTAGACTGGGATAATTTTTTTTAATATCAAAAGTGTCAAAAAGATAAAGGATTTTATTATTTCTAATTTCTAAGTGTTGCAAATTTGATAATGCTACATTTTTTCGTATTGATTTTAAATTATTATTATTGATTTTAAGGGTTTTTAATTCTAATAAAATTTCGGTGTATTCTGGAAAAGTAAAGTTTATAATATCATTATGACTTAAATCCAGATACTGTAATTTTTCATTATATAAAAACTTAGGAATCGGAACGATATTATTATTATTAGCAATTAATATTTGTAAGTTAGGAAAATTCTCAATACCACGAATATCAACAAATCCATTATGACTACAATCAATATAACTTAGTTTAAGACATTCCGCATTTTCAAAATGCAAAACGTGACTTAAGGATATATTGTGCGAAATATCTAAATATTCGATGTTTGGGAAATAATTGATATCTGGATATTGGCTTAAACCAGCATTTTTGAGGATTAATTTTTTGAGTTTGTGATGAACATAAGGTATATTTTTTTCTAAATGAAGATACAAGATCTGGTTATTAGATAAGTCTAAAACCTCTAAATTATCATGTTCAAAAATACCTTTAGGAAGTTCACGGAATTTATTGTCAGATAAGTCTAAATATTTCAAATTCAGCATTTTAGATAAAAAATCTTGAGGTAATTTTTTTAGTGCTAAACCTGATAAATCAATCGTATCTTGAAATGGATTGTCCAAATAAGGTTTGATATGATTTTGATAAATAGCTTCTTCTGCTTTCGCAATACTATCTTGTTTTTGTTGCCAAGTTATCTGTTCTTCGATTTCTCGTTTTGTTTTATTTTCTTCATAATCTTTCGTGAGAAACAGAATCGTTCCGGCTGTTAGAATGAGTAATATGTAGATTATTGTAAGTCGCATTATTTAATGGTCAATAAAGAATGAAAAAATCCCTGAAAGCCAAAACTTGCAGGGATTTTTAATTTATAATTCGGATGATTGGTAATTTAATCTTCTGAAATCGTCAATGGTTTTATTTTGGTTGCACACGAATAATTGTATTCACCATTAATTGGTAATCTGCCGAATTATTTAATACTTCGATTCCCTTTTTGAATATATCGTCACCGTAACTATTTTTAGGCTGAACTAATCCATCTTCAGCGTAGTATATTAACTGTTGATTATCAAAATAAACGCTGGTACGTTCACTTTCAGGATTATTGATGTCGGAGTTGTAAGAATAATAAGATAGTTCGCCATCGTTTCTATAATCAAAAACGAACTCTTTAGTCGAACTTACCGCACCATCTGTTGTCATCACCAATATTTTCTTAATCACATATTCCCCTTTTTTATTCACAAAATAACAATCAATTGACTGTTTTACTTGTCCAACTTTAGGAATACTCGCACCGGTACGATTCACGTCAACATGATGGTGAAACATGTTTTTTGTACCCATATTGTTGTTTAATTGAGTATTGTAGCCATGAAAGGCTGTCAAATATTTAGCACGTTCGGCTGCTTCTTTTGCACCATCATCACCTTCTACGACAGGTGATTCGCCTTCTGGTTGTGCAATTGCAATAACTGCCATCATACAAAACAAGAACATGAAGTAAAAACTTTTTTTCAACATTTTTGTCTAATTTTTATTTTTTAAATAATTTTTTGAAATTAATTCATTGAAGGTTTTATGCCAAAAAAAATTAGCATCTATAACAAAGATAAAAAATCTTTTGAGCGTTTTGTGATTACTATGTTTAAGTAGTATCAAAAATTATTACTCAAATTACTTTTTCATATACAATTGGACATATTTAGCAATATATTTTCCAATCACATCAAACTCCAGATTAATCATATCTCCAACGTTCATTTGATGAAAAATCGTATGTTCATAAGTATATGGAATAATTGCTACCGAAAAATAATTGTTTTCTGGCTTCACAACCGTCAAACTTACACCATTAATACAAATCGAACCTTTGTCTACTAATAAATGCTCTTCGGTCGGTTCGTACTCAAATTTAAAATACCAACTGCCATCAACTTCCTGAATCTCAATACATTTTCCAATCGTGTCAACATGACCTTGTACAAAATGTCCATCAAGTCGAGCATCAGCTTTCATCGCTCTTTCCAAATTAACTTTTTGCTCTTTTTTCCAATTTCCCAAACTTGTTCTGTCCAATGTTTCCTTGATAGCAGTGACGGTATGCGATTGTTCATCACAAGCGACAACGGTTAAGCAAACACCATTATGCGATACACTTTGGTCAATTTTCAATTCTTTTGAAATCGGTGAATTTATCGTAAAATGATAATTTGTTCCTTCTATTTCAATTTTATCAATCGTTCCTAACGCTTCTATAATTCCTGTAAACATTTATGTTTGATTGTTTGATTGTTTGATTGTTTGATTGTTCATCAACAAACTACAATCTACTTTAATTATTAAATTTTCCACAAATGTAAACAGTCATTAAAACACATCGTTTATTTTTCGACCTATTTTAATGACCGTTTTTAATAATTAAACTAAAAAAGCCTAATTATCAATTATCAATTATCAATTTCCACGAATTAATTGAATGTAACCTTCCAAAATAATTGGTTCAGCGTTCGGATCATTCAATAATTCATATACTTTACATTGGTAAAAATAAGCACCTTCTGCGACATCTTTTCCTCCGATATTTGTTCCGTCCCAATTAATATCTGGATCCGTTGTTTCAAATACTAAACCGCCCCAACGATTGAAAATTTGCATTTCGATTCTATCAATAAAGCGATAAGGGAACGGTAAGAATTGATCATTTGCACCGTCATTATTTGGTGTAAATACATTTGGTAACCTATAATCTGGACAATTTTCTTTACAAACGATATTACTCGGTAAGCTTTCATTTCCGATTGTATCAATCGCTGTAACATAATAACAACCCGTCAACGTAAATACCAAATCATGATTATAAGTCGTATCCGTTGCACTACCAGTTATTGTTTGAATCGCATTAAACGGTGCGTTTTCATTTTCGGCATAATAAACTCGGTAATCAAATACATCATTGGTATATTGACAAATTTCATTTGGATTTGACCAAGATAGATTATTGATAAAATCAACCGTTGTCGGATTGTCTACATCACAATCATTGACGACAGTCAAAATAGGCGGACAAGGCGGAACGGTATCAATTGGAATACCACACGCTTCTTGCGATAAATTCAATAACGGATCTACAATACCCGGAATATTATATTGACCAATACTTTGAATATAATAACAATACTCTACGTCATTCGTTAAGCTATCATCTTCATATCGCTGTTCTGTAACTGTAGACACCAAATTGAAACCAGTTTGTCCAGGATCTTGTCGATAGACTTCATATTGCATATTATCCCAACCAACGTTTTCTTCCCAAGTTAAAATATTCAATTGATCGGTAGAAAAAATACTCAAAAATATAGAAGATGCTTCTCTTCCGATACCTAAAACATTTCCGTTAGATGAAAACTCAATTTCATAACTGTAAGGAGAATTTAATGTATTTAAATTATTACTTGTGAATGTTGTATCAACTGCTTCCCAATATGAATTAGCTGTAAATGAAGCTATTTGAACTGGTGTCCCAGCATTGAAATCTGGAGATTGATACAAGGTATAAATATATGGTGGCGGATTTTGGATCGTATCCAAATCTTCTGCCACTGGTCTTGACCATCGAATTTCTATTTCACCCGTACTATTATCTGTAACATCAACGGTTACGTGTGTAATCAGTGGTAAGTCTCGATTCAATTGAGCACAAGCTTCTTCGGAAGGAATAGATTCCACAAAATTAGACGGAAAACCTGCGGTATTTAAATCACTAAATTTACCTAAAACTCGGTAACAATAAAACTTAGCACTTTCCACATCATTATCTAAATAATAATATCGTCCCGAACCATTCGGATCAATGGTCATCAAATCATCTACTATTTTGGTATAACCTCGACCTGACAAACCAGTCTCACAAGTATCAACAACAAAAGGATTGCTTCCTTCTCGTCGCCAAACTGAGAAACCTTCAAATCGCCCTAAAGCATCACAATCATAAGGGTTTTCCCAAGTGACTGTAACTGCACCCGAAGCTGCAATTGCTTGAACATCCTCTGGAGGCGGTGCAATAACAGTAATCCTAACCACATATAAATCTACTCCACCTGTCGAATCTTGAAAGTTATCTTGTGCTTTGAATACGACTTGATAAGGCTGTCGCCGAATATGATCACAAGTCGTTGACCAAGTGAATTGACGAGTGACAATCGGTGTTTGATAATTAGGATTGCCTAAAAACTGTGCAGGACTTGTTGGTAAAACAAAAGGCCCACCAGTTGCTGATAATTGTACTAATTGATTAGAATCAGGATCATCTGCTCGAACATTGAAAGTGATAGTTTCACCTGCGATGACACAAATGTCAACTAAATCTTCAATCACTGGCGGTCGATTATTTAAACAGACAACCGTAATCTGCATATCTCGAATAATACGGCTGATGACTTGTCCTGCACGCCATTCTACTATTTCATAAGCCAAATTATATTCACCACAAACTTGAGGCGTTATCCAGATGTATTCTCCTGTTATTTCATTGAATGAATGTACCATTCCAGCATTCAGCATATGTGGAAAAGTGTAGTTAGTCACAGGTGTACCAACAGCTTGAAGTGGTATAATCAAACGATAGGAAATACTATCACCATCTAAATCAAATGCATTTGGCGTGTGCGTATAAACCTGGTTTTGATATGCTACATCAATCGGTGGCTGTAACATCACAGGTGAATTATTATAACCTTGAAAATTAGGATTTAATATATTTAAGGTTGTCGTCAAGTGAAAAGGAACTTCGTCAGAGTTTGGTGGATTTACGTTTAAAACACCTGCATTTCTGTTTGGATCTGTCATCGAAATCGTATATTCGCTACGACCAGGATAGGTGTGAACTGCAACATAAATATTAAACTTAATATCATTCGCCATTGGTACGCCATTTCCACCGCCATTGGTACGACCAACAAATTGTGTGTTGCCATCTCCCCAGTCAAACTCTAAGCTATCTCTATCAGCAGGAACAGAACTTGTTTTGGTATACGTTGTACAGGTTACCTCAAAGGTCAAGTCACCGATTTGACGATAAGTGATTTCTCCAGCTCGATTGTGTGTTGCATTGGCTGCAACACTTAATAAAATGAATAATAATATTCCAAGTGTTTTTGTCAGTATCTTCATAGTTAACTGAATTATTTAATCATGATTTTGATGAATGTGTATTTCAATTGATTCATCTTATTGGGTATTCATATAAAATCTTCAATTTACACTAAAACGTTATAAACTCTAAAGCGTTTATTAAAAAGTTATTAGTTTTTTAATAATCTTGAAATTTGTGTGTATTTGGACAAAATACTTTTAAGGAATGATGACAAGTAATAAAATAATTTCTTAATGATTGATTTTAATATTATCAAAACGAAAAAGTTTAGGTGTTAGTTGCTTTTTGAACTATATGTTGTAGAAATGGTTTCCTCCTTTTGGATAAATAAACTCTGAAAGAATAATGTTAATGAATAAATACCGATAGGCATAAATAATTTTCACAAAATCATTTTTCATGCCGTATCGTGCATAGAGAAAAAGTGTTAAATGTTATCTTTCCTCTTGTCTTTTACTATTTTTAATTGAATATTATACTTGTTCAAATCAAAATAATATCAGAAGTAATATTAAAACAATTTCAATCAATCAATCAAACAAAACCTAAAAATATGATTTTATACACCAAAACCTTTTAGCCTAAATTCCCATATATTTTACGCTAAAAAATACATAAGTCAGGATTTATTATTCAAGAATAAACTGTTTTGTCTAAAAAAGACAAACAGTATAAATTAATTTATTTTTTAATTAAAATTTTCACAAAATGACAAAAAACAGCATTCAATGTTTTATTGTGTTATGGCTACTCTTGATGTCTTTGAGTAGTGCTGCACAAGATTTACATTTTGGAATAGGTGGAAATGCAGCTTATTCTACGACACGTAATATTTCTACGGAAGTACTTAGTCCACATGGTTTCTCAGGAGATTCTTTTCAAGTGATGCCAACTATCGAACACGCTATTTTTGGTGTGGTTCAATATCCGATTTCCGCTCGATTAGAAGTAGAGTTAGGCATAGGTTATTCAAATCAAAGAGAAGATATACGGATTTATCCAAGTAGATTTTTAACAGTTCCTGCACCTCCTGAACAACTCGAGCGTAATCTATTGATTAATAACTATTATCTGCATTTGCCATTACAGTTTAATTGGGCAGTCTTACAGAATAGTACAGGAGAATTAGCTTGGTTGAATGTTGGAATTTCCAATAATTTTCTCATAGCAGAGGATAATAATTATAACAGTATTATTTATGAACGAATAGGTTTAGGAGATAGGTATGCTTTCACTTACCAATGTATGGCTAATGCTGGACTCTCAAAAAGGTATTCATTATCTAAAGGTCATATTGATATTTCCTTATTTAGCGCAGTCAATTTAAATAGATTAATAGGAAATACCTGGGGATTTTTAAATAATCTCGAATATATTAAAAATGTACAATTAGGTTTACAACTAAAATATTTCTTTAACTAAAAAAAATAATTACGATAACGATATACAAAGCTCAACAAAGCTCAACAAAGCTCAACAAAGCTCAACAAAGCTCAACAAAGCTCAACAAAGCTCAACAAAGCTCAACAAAGCTCAACAAAGCTCAACAAAGCTCAACAAAGCTC
>JBGCFH010000412.1:0-3653 GCA_045106825.1 Saprospiraceae bacterium
GAGTTGTTGGAATTCACTTTTTTAATCCTGCTCCGTTGATGAAATTGGTAGAAATTATTCCTGCTGTTCAGACTTCGGATGCTGTTTTGCGACAAGCAAAAAATATAATAGATTCTTGGGGAAAACTCACCGTTTTGGCGAAAGATACACCAGGTTTTATTGTCAATCGTGTCGCTCGTCCGTTTTATGGCGAAGCGTTGCGAATACTCGAAGAGAACGTGGCAAGTGCAGCGACAATCGACTGGGCAATGACAACAATTGGCGGCTTCCGAATGGGACCTTTTACGCTGATGGATTATATTGGTCACGATGTGAATTATACAGTGACGGAAACGGTTTTTAAAGCGTTTTACTACGATGATAGATATAAGCCATCGTTTACACAAAAACGTTTGGCGGAAGCTGGATATTTGGGTAGAAAGACTGGAAAAGGTTTTTATGATTATAGCGAAAATGCGATGAATTCAAAACCAAATAATGACGAAGAGTTAGGAAAATATATTGTGAATCGTATTGTAATCATGTTGATTAATGAAGCCGCTGATGCCTTATTTTTGAATGTCGCAACTCGTGATGATATTGATACGGCAATGACGAAAGGCGTGAATTATCCAAAAGGTTTGCTAAAATGGGCAGATGAATTTGGTATTCAAAATGTCGTGGTTCGTTTGGATGCAATGTTTGATGATTATCGGGAAAGTCGGTATCGTTGTTCGCCGCTGTTGAGGAGAATGGCGAGGAATGGTGCGACTTTTTATTGATATTTGACACAGATTTTCACAGATTACACGGATTTTAGTTAGAAAGCGCTAAGATATTTAGTATTTTAGGGCTTTCTAATTTAATCAAAACTCATTGTCATGAAAAAAATCATTTTTAGTTTACTCTTTTTGTCTTTATACAATTTAATATTTTGCCAATCGGATACTACGAGTATTTATACTGATTTAGAAGTTCAAACGACTTATAATGTTAATTTTCAAACTAAAAAGAAGGGTTTAAGAACGCTTTATTACGTGAACGGTGAGAAAGTTAAAAAATCAAAATATGAACAATATTCAGATGCGAATTGGAACTTAATCCGATGTATTCCTTGCATTGTAAAAGTCCATGATATGGATTTTGTATTACGAAAAGAATATGTTGGTCATACAGATTGTATGGTTGGATTTTATCGAGAATATTATCCAAATGGGAATTTAAAAATAGATGGATATTTCAAAGAGAATCCAACTGGCAATTGGAATAATATTTATGAAAGAGGATTTTGTAGTAGAAAAGATGGTGAATGGAGTTATTTTAAGAAAAATGGAGATTTAAATTATACAGAAGTCTGGAAAGACGGAAAGTTTATAGAACAAATACCAAAACAAAATAAGGTTGAAATACATGATTTTGCTATTTTGTTAAATGGAAATCCTGCGGATTCCATGCAATTAACTACGGATGATATTCAAAATATAGTGCTGCTTCCGTTATTTAAAAATGATAATACAGATGTTGATATTAAAGTAGAAATTGAAATTTCTGAGATTGGTTATAAAGTAGCAAAGAAGAAAATTTCGATAGACAAATTTAGCGAAATTAATATAGAATCTATGTTATCAAGTATAGAAATGCCTGAAAGTCAAAAGCTTAATCTTACGTTTCAATTTTATATTGATGATAAATATAGTTTTCGAAAGTGGTTGAAAATAAATGAATAATCTTATTCATCAAATTTTTTCTTTTTATCAAAACTCATTATCATGAAAAAAACATTCCTTTTAATAATTACGATTTTCACCATCACCAATCTATTTTCACAAGAACAAACTTGGTGGCAAAATCGAAAAGATAAAGTCGTGAATCCGATTTATGTGGATGTTGATTTGGGAGTGAATGTAAATATTGGAGTAATCAATCCGAATTTGTATGTGAGTGCAGGTTTGGCTTTGACGGAATATGCCGCTGTTGGTTTGGATTATACGTATGCCGCTTTTGGTCACACGCATCGAAGTTCAAATTTTAAAGGAACAGGTGTGCAGTTTCGATATGCACGATTTCGGTTAGTTGGAAAATTTACGGCAGGTTTGGCGTATGATTATCATATCAAAGATATTGACTTGAGTTTTGATATGCTTTCTAATAGTGGATTTTACTATAAAACAAGTTTAGCGTATCGGTTCGGTCATGTTTGTTCTGTTGGCTTGGCTTATACTCGAACTTCAGCTGTTCGTTATAGATTGATTGATTTTGACAATACGGATTTAGGCGTGCGTAGTTCGCAATTAAATCATTTTGCTTTAACTATTGGTGTTCATATTTTTCCACCTCACATTCCGAGTTATTAAGTACTTAGACCATCAAAACTTATTATTGTCATGAAAAAAATATTCTAATAATTACGATTTTTACAATACTGATTTACACTAATTTACATACGATAATCTGATTTCATAGTCGTATCACTTACCTTTAGCATTCATAAAAAATATGTGATAATGGATTGTATAAAAATATGCTTAATTGGTTTAGTGTTCGTTTTTTTAGTTAGTTGTACCGCAAATAAAACAGCGACAAATCATCAAACAACAGAGAAATTATCTATCAGTGAAAAGCTAAAAGATAACAATCATTTACCTATCGAAGAACGAATTGCGTTGTACCATCAACTCAAAAAGAAACAACCAAACACCTATAATTTTGAAGAAAAAGAACTAAAAGATTATGCTTACGAATTGTTAAATACCAGTTTGCAAGAAGAAGCGATTGAAATTTTCAAATTGAATATTGAACAATTTCCTAACTCTGGAGAAGCATATGAAAACCTGTCTGATGGTTACAATAATTTGTCCTATAAGTATCGAGAATTAGCGAAAGCAAGTCGAGAACAAGCAAATGACATTTGGAGTGTTCTGGATATGAAAGATGATTGGGGAACAGAAATTTTTCATTTTCCGATACGTTTTGCCAAAGATATTGACTATCAAGGTATTGAAGATGCTCGTTTTCCGAAAGGTTGGTCAGATACTACAAGCAGTTATTTTTGGACATATTTGTTTGGATGGAACATCGATTTAACAACAGAACTTACCACAAATGATTTAGAAAAAAATATGAAATTGTATTTTGATGGTTTAATGATGAGTGTGAATCGTGATGAATCTATCGACCCAAAAATTACATTGGCGAAGTTTGAAAAAATGAATAATAAGTCATTTCAAGGAACAGTTCGTATTTATGACGCTTTCACCACAAAAAGACCGCTTACGCTAAATGTTTTAGTCGATTATGATTATTGCGAAAGCAAAAAGACAGCACAAATTTTATTTCATTTTTCACCAAAAGAATTTAAACATCAAGTCTGGGAAGTATTGAAAATGGCGAAATTTCAAAAAACTGTTTGCGAATCGTAGATTGGAAATTGTGGCTATTTGAAAAATCTCATAATAAGATAAAGGGTTTTCATCTATTTAAAAACTAAGGACATGTTTACTCTTCACTAAATAGAATTAACTCTTTTTGATTTTTATTCACGTTTCGCTGAAACGTAAAATAGAAATCACAATTGCTAAATTTTGCTTCGCAAAATGCTTTTTTCACGCAGATTCACGCAGATTCACGCAGATTCACGCAGATTCACGCAGATTTTCTAATAATTGGTAGAAAAA
>JBGCFH010000413.1:0-4226 GCA_045106825.1 Saprospiraceae bacterium
TGTTTTAGCTTTATCAATTGCTTCAAGTTCTTTATTTTTCTTTTTTAAAGTTCTTGATAATTGTCGTCGCTGACGATTAACGCTTAATAACAAAATGGATAATATTCCGAATATCACTGCCAGAATACTAATGAAATATACTAACCAATTTTTTGCTTTTAGCTGTTCTGCTTTATATTTTTTCTCCTGTTCAAATTTTTCATTTAACAAATCACTAATTATTTTAAAATCCCTACGATTTCTTGTTTTTTTTTCCAAAACCGTCCAGCTTTGATTTAGTAATTCGTATGCTTTTTGGTAATTTTTTTCTTCAGCATAGATTTTCGGTAACATTGCATTATTTCCGAGGAATGTAGGAGTAGTAATTGCGTAAGCTTTTTCTATATGCAGTTTCGCTTCTTTAAACCTTTTTTGTTCAAAATATAGCTCTGCTATACCTTCGTGATTATCTGCCAACTCTTTATCTTCATGCTGTAACTTACTGATTTCAATACCTTTATTAAAATAATACTGCGAAGAGTCATATTGCTGTTCGTGTAAATATACCTTACCCAAAGTATAATAAACATACCCAAATACCTTAGATACCTTTTTCGTATTTTTTAGTTGAATGGCCTCAAAGCAAGTCCTTTTACTTGCTTCATAGTCATCTAACCTTAGATAATTACTCATTATACTAAACAAAGCGTATAACTCACCAATATAATTTTTATTTTGTTGTGCAATTTTTCTTGATTTTATACTCAAATCAAGTGCTTCTTCATAAGCATGAAGATTATAATAAATCGTTGCAAGTTTATTATTTATAGAATTGGTGGTATTAGCATTCTGAAAAAATTCCTGTGCTTTTTGAAGCATCCTTAATTCATTGAGCAAATCCCCTTGATGATAATAATAAGTAAAATACGCAAGATAATACTTCGGCATTAATGCACTTGCTGTATCTTTAAGATGATTCCGTGCATTTTGTAAGTAAAACAAACTGTTCTCTAAATTCCCTAAATCAATACACAAATAGAACTTGCTGATATAAAGAGAAGCTTTCGTATCATCACGCACAACACATTGAAGTCCTTTATCAAAAAGAGAGTCCGCTTTAAGATACATTCCTTTTTCATTCATAACATTGCCACTAAGCAAATAAGATTCTGCCTTGAAATTCGTATCCTTAAATGTAGTCGCAAGTCGAATTGTCTTTTTTAAAAATAAATCAGTAGAATCCCAATTCTGCTGATTCATATAAAAATATGTCAACGTTGTTGTAATATCATATTTTTGAATCTTGTTAGTCGTGTGCTTATAAACTTTTAAAAGACTATCTATGTTTTGCGAAAAAACAGTCTGACAAAACAATAGAAAAAAAAAAACTAAAAATTTTTTATGCATAACAGTCTAATTTTATAATGGGAAAAATTGTATTTATTTTTTGAATGATTCAATAATTTATACAAAAAAGTTACAACTTGAAATGTCCTATATTTAGGGAAAATTATCACTATTGATATCGAAAATCCTAATACTATGAAAATTTTTTATAGAATATATTCAAATAATAAATAAATTATAGTGACAATTTTTACGCCCTTTCAGTCAAAAGAAAATTTTTTCAGTCAAAAAAAAACACGAAAATTCTATTAGTGTGACAGCTTAATTAAATTAAGTTGTGAATTCTGCAATTCTACTAACAATTTTCATTTATAATTCATTTTAGTACTCTAACCTTACTATTGGATAGTTTCAACACACACATAATACCGATTCAACACACATTTAGATGTTTTTTGGTAGTACTTGTACCGATTCGTCATCACTATTCCTTTTACATTTGTACCAGATAATTTACACAAAAGTAAATAAGTGTTGTACACACTTTAATACACCTACCTCAGTACTAAGAAACTATTATTTTATTAGTGAATCACTATTAGTAGTGATTATCGTCAATGGCTATGGCAGTATTTTTAAGAATATAAAAACAAGTATTCTTAAAATATCTGTCATAAAAGCTATGTACAGTCCTTTATGTATCGTAGTCCGACTGACGAAAATACAGACTTAGATGGTAGTAACTTTATTAAATGAGTAAATATCAACACAATTAAAAAAAATGAAAAATGGAAAGCCTAAAACAATTATTTGATTTAAAAACACGCCACATTGTTAAGGTGTAAACAAAACACAGAACAAATTACGTGTAAAATAATAACAAAAATAGGACTACTAAACTAAGGAAGACGTCTGTATTCTTTAATAAAAAATTAAATCAACAATGAAAAATATACACTTTTTAAAAAAAGTTAATAAATCAATTGGTATTGCTTTATGTATATTACTCGTACTTTTTACAAGCAACAATAGTTTCGGACAAAACGATATCAACATCCGTAACTTTATGAACTCGCAAGCAGATCTTGACGCATTAAATGCTGCCTTCGACAATGTAATTGGCGTAACTTCTAACCCGAACGGTAGTGCTGTCACCTATAATGGTATTAATGACTTTCAGTTTGCTACTTCCAGAAGCTCTATACCTAATAACGTTTCAGCATATACGGGAGTAGATATGGTTTTAATATCTGAAGGACCTAATCTTACCCTCTCACAAGCACAGGTGGATGCACTCGTTGATTTTGTCTTTCAGGGAGGTATCCTTGTAGCTAATTTTGAAGAGACAACAATTACTAACCCACGAAACGGGATTAATCCTGCCTACGTTGGAGCTTATTTGGCCAATACGTTTATCTGTAGTGATGTGTATGTCATGCATACATTTGGAGATGGGGACAATAATCAAGGGTTGGGTGAAAGTCAGACATGTGTTAATCCTTTCCCTTATCACCCTGGATCAGGAAACCTTAACTTAACGGCTCCTGGATGGGATAATGCAATTAGTAGTGGTGGGACTACGCTTCGTCAAAATCAGTCTTCTTGGTATGTTGGGGTGCCTGCGGAAAATGCTGTATTATACTGTGATGCGGATCCTGATGACGTAGTAGGGAGTAGCGGAACAAACGCAGCTTGTAATAACGCTGCGGTGTTGGATATGGTTTTCCCTGCCTACCCAGGTACGCCAAACGCATGTGGTATTCAAGGGATGGCATTCATTAGTGGAGAGTCTAATAATGGAATCCTACAAAACAATGATAGAGCCAACTTGCAGTATAATCGTAATTGGGCTCAGCTTGCCTATGATTTCATGCACGACCCTGCTGCTATGGCAGTGCGTAATGCTTGGGCTAACACTCCTGCTAATGTGAATACGACTTGTCCTGCAGTGGGAGCACCAGGAACACCTGGAGGAGTAGCCGTAGGAACAATTGATTGTTCAAAAACACAAATTGCAACAGCACCTGTAGCTGGAGTGCCAGGGCAGAAAACCCTAATGGTCACTATGGATGTGACAAGCATCGGTTGTTTTTCTCCAATCACGGTAAGTGGGTCGGGAATGAGTGTTGCGAACGGTATTACGGAAGTATGTACGGAAACAACAGGTATTCAAACCTTCTATATTCCAGTTAACTATGATGGTTCTGCTTTGGGAACGATGAACTTTTCAATAGGTACAGGTAACAACTGTACAGCAGATTTAACCAATGCCCCTAAACAGGTCATTACACCGATATACACACTTGATTGTGTACCGACGGTAGGTCCAAGTTTAAACTAATCAACAATTATTTAATAATAATGTGATCAGAATACGATGACTTCACATTTAAAAAAAATAAAATTAACGAAAATGATATTTAATAATTCAATAAAATACGCTATCGCTTTTTGTTTTATAGCGCTGATGTCCTCTAATACTTCGGCTCAATCTACTGCTGCTGGTGAGCTGATTTTTAATGGTGATTTTAATAGAATGAATACCGGTGTGCCATTTACAGCGGCCCGTGCTGATATTTCTTCTTATGCCCCACTACCTTGGAATGTTATCACTGGGAGCATTGGTGATACAAAAGTGGCGACTGATATCGAGATTACTATGCCGATTTGGTTAGACCCAAGAATCGTAAACCGTGCAGACTTACCCGGATTTGATTCTTCTCCTGTAGGCGGCTCGTTTATGGGGTTTAATGCAACTGACGGATTGTTTCAGAACGTAAGGTTTTTTGACACATCAACAGACGACACCTCATTACCAGACTCCATAACCATAGAGTTTTATTATACAGAGTATAATAGAAATACTGATACTACTGATCTTACACCAGGCTTCCCTAGTC
>JBGCFH010000414.1:0-4208 GCA_045106825.1 Saprospiraceae bacterium
TGTACGTTCTTTGACGCAGGATTTTTTGTCAAGAATAAGGCGAAAAACGCAGTCGAAGCCTTTGCTTCGGCGTCCCGAGTCCTCGGGATCAACGAAATTATTGATAAAAAAGGCAAGTCAAGAATGTATAGTTATTTTTATCTCAATACATAGTATTGTAAAGCGTCACTTTTTTCAAAAGGGCTTAAAATAGCAATCATGAAAATTCAAATAAAATATCAAATATTTATCATTATCTGTGCAGTTAGTATTTCGACATTTGTCAACGCTCAAACATATATGAATGTAGCAGGTGGTAATCTTGTGATGACAGGTGGTAATCTTGTACTAAAAGATGCTAACCTAACGAATAATGGAACTATTGATGCACAAGATGGAACCGTAACCTTATCGGGAACGACACAAGATGCTACGATTAATGGAAATTTAACGACTTTCAACAATCTTCAAATTGATAAATCAGGCATGACAGCCAGTTTAGCGATTGATATTATGGTTAATGGAACTATGGAAATGGTTAATGGTACATTCGATATTAGCAATAATAACTTAACACTTGGTACAACTCATGGAACTATCGTTGGGGAAACATCAAGTACGTATATTACTTCAACAGGTACAGGAGAAATCACCAAAACTTTATCGCTGAATCAACCAAGTGTTGAGAATCCTGGTAATATGGGATTTGAAGTGACTTCTGCTCAAAATATGGGTTCTACAACTGTTCGTAGAGGTCATGCTGCTAAAACAGTTGGAAATTATTCTGCTATTGAGCGTTATTATATCATTGAACCAACAAATAATGCAGGTTTAGATGCAACAGTGAAGCTATACTATCAAAATCATGAATTAAATGGGTTGACGGAAGCGGACTTAGAAATGTATGAAGGTGACAATGATAATTGGGTTCACAAAACAACGAGTTCAAGTGATGTATCAACTAACTATATTGAAGTTACAAGTTTGGATAGTTTAAATGATTATACACTAAGTAAAGGTTTAGCAAAAGTTAGTCTAAAAGCTTTATTATCAGGAGCATATGATGCTTCAGGTTTAATGACTGATGATTTAAGAAATGGTAGTTTAATTCCAGCTAATGAACCTTATACGACATTAGGTTTTAGTCATAGTGGCAATGAATCAGTTATCGACGGCGTATTTGATGTAACAGGAAATAATGCCATAGTAGATTGGATTTATATTGAGTTGCGTGATGAAAACATACCTTCAACTGTGGTCGCTACAAGAGCTGCCTTAATTCAAAAAGATGGTGATATCGTAGATATTGATGGAACATCGAATGTAACCTTTGATGTTGCTGCGGGTAATTACTACGTTGTCGTTCAGCATCGTAACCATTTAGGTATTATGTCTGCGACTGTTTTAGCACTTTCCACAACTGAAACTACTTATGATTTCACAAATTCATTGAGCAATACACAAGGTGCAGCGAATGGTATAAATGATTTAGGAAGTGGTTATTATGGATTGTACAGTGGCGATACAGATTATAATGGTCAGGTTCAAAGTTCAGATCTTTCACCAATATTATTAATCATCGGAACAGCAGGTTATTCTACAGAAGATACAGATATGAATGGTCAAGTTCAAACAACCGATTTACAAAACAAAGTATATCCTAACTTGGGTAAAGGAGAGCAGTTTTAAAGTTATTATTTGATATATAAGTAGGTTGACAGAATTAACAGGATTTTAATGGAACAACGTATCATTAATAATTCACAGGCAACTATTGATGTTACTGATTTGCCGAATGGTCAATATATCTTAGAAATTCAAGTTGACAATCAAAGTACAATTAGAAAACAATTTATAAAATTTTAAACATCAAAACTTGTACATTATGCCTCAGAACCTTAGGGTTTTGCAGGCATTTTTTTTCTAACTATAGTTGTTTATATACTACTATACATCTTTAAATTCTACCACAAAAGGAGCAAAATTAATAAAACATAAAATACTGATATATAGTCTGTTATAGTAATTTGAGGTTCGTTATCAAAGCTATTTCTTCTCTTTGACCTAACAATTCCTAACTCAAAGGGCTTGTTTAGGACTTTCACCTTATGGTAGTATATCATGTATGACACACAAAAGCCTATTTACTTGAAAAAGTAAATAGGCTTTTTAATTGACACTTAACATATTCATTTCCTGTATTTTCTATCTTAATAAGATTTTTATTATAACCTTATTTTAGGATTAGACACTATAACAATAGAAGTATCGAAAAAACTAAGCTTCTTCAAACACAACACCTGCATATAACTCTTCTCGTTTCTTTTTAATACGTTCAGAACGAATATAATCATCAAATTCCATATTAGAATCAATCATTCCGTTTGGCGTGATTTCGATAATACGATTCGCAACCGTTTGAATCAATTGATGATCATGTGTAGTAAAAATCATGTTACCTTTAAAATCTCTCATCGCATTATTCAAAGCGGTGATAGATTCCAAATCTAAGTGATTCGTTGGTTCATCTAATAAGACGAAGTTTGGATTGTTCAACATTGCTCTTGACAACATACAACGCACTTTTTCGCCTCCAGAAAGTACCGATGATTTTTTGTACACTTCTTCGCCTGAGAATAACATTTGCCCTAAAAATCCACGGATAAATTGCTCGTCTTTATTTTCAGAATATTGACGTAACCAATCAATTAAATTCATATCTTGATCACCAGAAAAATATTCTTCATTTTCATTTGGTAAATAAGAAGGTGTGATTGTTTGACCAAATTCGACAGTTCCACTATCCGCTTGTAAGTTCCCTGCTAAGATCTCATAGAATGCAGTCAATGCATTTGCGTCACGACCTAACAAAGCAATTTTTTCACCTTGATTCATCGTCAACTCCACATCTTTAAACAAAACTTTACCAGCTTCATTTGTTTTCGTCAAATGTTCAATATGTAAAATCTGTCCACCAGGATCTCGTTCCATTTGAAAGTGAATGAACGGATATTTACGGCTTGATGGTTGAATTTCTTCTATGTTTAATTTATCCAATGCTTTCTTACGAGAAGTTGCCTGTTTTGATTTTGAAGCATTCGCAGAGAATCGTTGGATAAACTCCATCATTTCCTTACGCTTCTGCTCTACTTTCTTATTTTTATTCGCTCGCTGACGCAATGCTAATTGAGAAGATTCATACCAAAAAGTATAGTTTCCTTTGAAAGTCTTGATACGTTTGAAATCAATATCTGTGATATGCGTACAAACCATATCCAAGAAATATCTATCGTGAGAAACAACGATTACTGTATTTTTAAAGTCTGCTAAGAAATCTGACAACCAAGTTACCGTTTCCGCATCCAAATCATTCGTTGGCTCATCTAATAACAATACATCAGGATTACCAAAAAGGGCTTGTCCCAAAAGTACCTTTACCTTTTCAGAACCGCTCAAATCTTTCATTAAGCTATAATGCAATGATTCATCAACACCTAACAAACTTAATAATTCTGCGGCATCACTTTCAGCCATCCAGCCGCCCATTTCACCGAATTTATTTTCTAAATCCGCAGCGTGTAAACCTTCTGCTTCAGTTGCTTCAGGGTTCATATAAATCGCATCCTTCTCCACCATGATGTCATACATCTCTTTGTGGCCCATAATAACGGTATTCAAAACGGTATGTTCTTCAAACTCGAAGTGATTCTGTTTCAAAACTGCCATTCGGTTACCTGATTCGATAGATACTGAACCTTGATTTGGAGAAATCTCGCCAGATAAAATCTTCATAAAAGTCGATTTTCCTGCTCCATTTGCACCAATCACACCATAGCAATTACCTTTAGTAAATTTTAAATTGACATCATCAAATAAAATTCTTTTTCCGAATTGTAAACTAACGTTATTAACTGTTATCATTTAGCGAATATGTTGATTTTCAAGGATATTATAAAATTTCGCACAAAGTTAAGGATTATTGTTTGATTGTCGTATTCATTGTTTTAATTAATTATAAAAATATCATACTCGTTTTTTGTTTGAGATATGATAAACAATATTTTTGATTATGGTTTAATTACTTTTCCACTAGTACGTTAAGACATAAATTTAAGTAACTTTACATTATGTCAAATAATACTGAATTAGTAACAAAAAAGGAGTTGGAAATTTTGGAAGAAATAGCAAGGAGTCAAAAACTATCTAAACGAGTTGTATCTCGCAGTAGA
>JBGCFH010000415.1:0-4357 GCA_045106825.1 Saprospiraceae bacterium
CCAACCAACAACATGAGTTTTTAAACCATGTTGCGTCAAAATATTCCAAATCGCTTTGACTTTTCTATTTGTACTATATATTGGACGAATGCCTTCGCCACTTGGATCAGGTTCTGTAAATCCGTGAATACCATGTTTATACGGACGTTTTCCTGTTGCAATACTTGTCCAAAGTGTTGGTGAAAGTGGCGGATCAAGCGTCGCTAATCGTCCCATCGAACCACCTTCGATTAATTTTTTCAAAGTCGGCATCAAACCTGCATCAATCAATGGATTTAAAAATTTCCAGTCCGCAGCATCCCAACCGATTAATAGTACTTTTTTCTTTTTAGCCATTTATTTTTTAATGATAATGATGAATAATGAATCATTTTAGTAATTCATCATTCATCATTATTTCTTTGTTCTTGAACTTCTCGTTTCTTCATTCTCCAAAGCATAATACCTTCATAACCTAAGGCTAATAATCCCAAATTTCCCTCTACAGGAATTTCAAAAGGTTCGCCTGTTTCGGCGTTAATGAGTTGCGGTTCGTTATTCATTATCAATCAATTTAAGTAGGTTTACATAATTATTTCGACAATAAAAATTACATAACTTACTGATTATAAACCTATAAGGTTTTTAAAATTTTATAGGTTTGTCGTAATAAATTTATTAATCTACTTAAGTAAGTTTACCAAAATATTTCGACAAACACTTTTATACTATTTAATTATTAAACTATTTGTTACCACAGTTCCAAGTAAATTCGTCAAAAAACAATCAAACAATTTTATCCTCTCAAGCACCGAATCCCAACCTTATTTTCTAATCGAATGATTTCTTTTTGTGGTAATTTATCATTGGGAAGCACATAAAAATTTCTTAGATTTTTACTATGTTTTTCTGTTAATCCTTTTAAGGATTTAATTTCATTATTGACCGCACTTACAGTATGAAGATTAGTTAATTTTTTTAAAGGCTCAATAGATTTGACTCTATTATTTTGAAAGTTGAGTTCTTTCAAGTTACTTAATTTTTCAATACCTGTTAAGGTTTTCAAGGCATTATCTAAAACATACAAAGATTCTAAATTAGTTAAATTAGCAATCGGTTTTAGAGAAGTGATATTAGAATTCATAACCGCTAAAATTTTTAAACTCTTAATCTCCTTAAGACCTTCTAAGTCGCCAATTTCAAAGGTTAAATTTGGATAAGCAGCCATTGGTCCAGCAAATCTTAACGCAACAGAATTATGAAATAAGTCATGAATTTCTTCTATTGTCAAATCATCCGTAATTTCTCCTTTTTGAAATGCCGCTTGATTGATTGCTTTTTTCCAGTTATCTGATAAAGCACTCCACCAGTCTTTATATTTTATTTTATCCTGTTTGGTGATTTTTGGTAAAGTTGACTGTTTCATTTGTATTCATTTAAAAAGCCCTTTATTTAAAGGGCTTTTAGCAAAAAATAATATAAAAATAAATTTTATTGAATAATCAATTTTTGATATTGAATATCTTCTCCTGCTTGTAGTTTGACGAAGTAAATTCCAATACTCAATGAAGAAAAATCAAAACTTAAATTATTTGTTCCTGCAGTAATCATCTGTACATTACGAATCAATTCTTGACCACTTACATTATAAACAATTGCTGATAATTCAGTATCTACAGTTGTTTCATATTCCAATTGTGTCACACCATTTGTAGGGTTAGGATAGAAGTTATTTATAACAACAGATTCATTTTTTAAAGCTGCTGTAACAACTTTAGTATAAATAAACTGACCATTAAAATCAACTTGTTTTAAACGATAATAATAAACTTGACCTTTTCTTAAGTTTTCATCATCGCAAAAATAGTTATGTTCAATTACTGTTGAACCAGCCCCTTCTTTGAAAACTAAAGTTTCATAATTTTTACCATCTGTGCTACGTTGAACTTCAAAACCTGCATTATTTTCTTCCGAAGCAGTAGTCCAAGTTAATTGAACATTATTATGTTTAATATTTGCCTTAAAATCTATAAGCTCAACTGGAAGAGTTGGACAACTTCCTGCCGTAACAGTTCCTCCTACATTAGGACTAAGTCCTGCTTCAGAAATACTTATTTTATAAGGAATAGTACCACCATCTGCTTGTGCTGTTGGTCCTGAATGAATAGTTAACTGAATAAATCCTAATTTTCCAGCTTTTTTGACTCCCATGTAACCAGATTTTGGATAAGGAGCACCCCAATTTCCACCAGTTATATTTCCACCACTATTAAAATTAAACCAATGATAACCTGCACTTGTTCCTACTCCCGCAGCACCATTTATCACGCCACCATAGTTTTTCACAGTACCAGAACCACCGCTTGTTAATATTCTTGCAGTTCCTAAAGGTAAGGCAAGAAAACTTGCTTGATAAGCACCAGCAGGACCATCTTTAATTGAAAAGTCATTAACGGCATCTCCGTCAACATCAATTAAAATACCTCCTCCTTGAGGAAGCGTTACGCTATTAGCTTGTGAACCTTGGCATTGAGCATCAGCGGTTCCAAAAGACAAAACAGGTAAAGCTACTGCCAATATTGATTTCCCAACATTTAAAGCAGTATTTTTTTTACGTCTATTTTTTTTAAATCCTTGATTTAAATTCTGATATTGTTGTAACTTTTGTTTAATTTTTTTCATAAAATATTACTTAAGTGAAAAATTTATTTCTTTTTGTTGCAGTTCCATACATTTATCTCGATTCCAAGCCCCTTGCCATTTAGCTATTTTATTATATTTTTCAAACAAAATATTCATGTCCTTCAGGTTTTTGGAAGTATAATAGAACCAGATGTCATGCCATACATAATCATAAACTTTCTCTTCGGGCGGTTGATAGTCGAAAGCACTATCGTGAATGATTGTTAATCTTTCATCACTAAAATTAGGTTGTACAATATCAATCGTCCCTTTATCTAACTCTACGACTGTAATATCTGTAATTGAAGATTTACTTAATAAGTATTTACAACATAATCCCATTCCTAAACCATTAATCAAAACAGAACCTTCTGCCTTCAACAGAAACGTTTTATAAGTTTCTACCAGTTGAGGTGTATTGTCCATTATTAGGAAATCCCCTTTTAGTAATTTTTGATATTTCTTACCATCTATTTCAAAAGATTCAATAGAATAACCATTTAATTCGCAATCTTTAAAATCAAGGTCAATACGCATATTAAAAAAGTAACAAAAATCGGCTACTGATTAGAGTAGCCGATTTTTTATTAAAAAAAATTAGCTACGAGAAGGAAAAACACCTTGTAAAGCAATCACATAATTTACACCTAAATATGGATTCCTAATATTAAATGCACGATTTCCACCTGTATTCATAACTCCTGGTGAAGTTCCTGTTCCAGCCGCTGTTCGGTACATTGCGTCAGCTGCATCTCCTAAATAAGAACCAGCTGCAGTAGTTGTTGCTCCTGAACCCATTCCTTCTTTTCCTACTTGAATTGTGTGATTATGAGACGGTAACTCGTTAATAGTTAAAGTTACATTTTCTCTACCACCTCTTTCTCCTAATCTAACAGGAGTAAGTCCCGGTCCATTTCCAGGGTGTATAGCGATACGACCTCTCAAATCAGGTAAAGCGAAAGTTGTACGACCATCACCACCATAAGTAGTTCCTAATAAAGAAAATAATGCAGAATTTCCTGAAATTGGTAACAATTGACCGTCACATAAAGCCCAACTACGAGGTGCAAAATTCCATCCACCCATAATTATCATACCTAAAAAAGCCTCACTCATAATAAATTTGATTTTAATTGTTAAAAAATAGCATTCAACGATTTAAAAAGCCGAATACATTGTGTTAGTTATATTAATAATCAAGCACCAAAAAATTATGCAATTAGATTTTTTCAGGAATTCATTTAATTCTTATTTTAATAATTTTCATATGTTTTTGAGGTGCTATTCAGATACAATGTTAAAATTTAATATTGTGAAATACAAATGTTAATTAATTATTATTTGAAAATAGGTAAATATACTTACTGAAAAACCTTAAAATATTACCCAATTACAATTTTGTTCTGTAGTAAATGCATGATTATCATTTTTATGCACTATAATTAATAACTTTTACCTATCTGCTTTTATTAAAAATAATCTTACGAATATTTATATTAAATATAATTATAATATATATGATTTTAATATTCAAAATATTATTAAATAATTTATAGGCTCTTTGACAATTTCTGCATTTATCAAAATTTAATTGATAATTAAGTTTTGTAAATAGATGTGAGATGTGAGACATGAGATTCATTTTTTATATAAAATATTGAATTTCAATTTTTTATGATTGTGAAAATCTCATGTC
>JBGCFH010000416.1:0-20836 GCA_045106825.1 Saprospiraceae bacterium
AAATCTGCGTGAATCTGCGTGAATCTGCGTGAATCTGCGTGAATCTGCGTGAATCTGCGTGAATCTGCGTGAAAAAAGCATTTTGCGAAGCAAAATTTAGCAATTGTGATTTCTATTTTACGTTTCAGCGAAACGTGAATATTTAAGGAAAAAATCAATACAATCTGTGTAATCTGCGGCAGAGAAGTTAGGAATAATAATTCACTAATGACCAATTATCTAAATACTCCAAACAAAGTCCAAAAAGATTTTTTTATGCAATTCCAAATTCATATCAGGAGAAAGTGCGACACGAGCAATATAATCCTTGTCGCTTTCCTTTGTCGTTCCTTGTGTCGAAGTCGCAGGAATCGTCCAATAACAACCTTTTAATTGTCCATAACTAACGCAATACTTACTTTCATCAGGAATATTAGTAATCATCAAATTGATTAGTTGATGATTCAAAGCTCTTTTATAAGTCTCTTTTTCTGCTGCTGTATTTCCTTTTGTTGGTAAATCTAACGAAAAAACCGAAGGCGTAAATCCTTCGTTTGCCAATTCTTCTGAGACGAAATTGATTTTCGCTTCTGGCAAATGTTCTTGTATAAAGTTGACAAACTCCCGAGTATTTTTATACGCACCATCAATTCGTTGAAGCATCGAAGGCAATTGCTTTGCTAAAATTTCAACTTGCAAATTCGTTGCTTCATTATCACAAAGTTGTAGGTGTAATTCAACTTTGTCCATCAACGCAATTGTTTTTGTATTTCCGATACAATAACCAGCCGTACATAATCCGCCACTCGGAAACTTCGAACCGCTTGCATACGAAATTGTCCGAACGGTTGACAAAATTTCGCCTTCGCCTAAAAAGTGAACATTTGGACAAAAAGTTTGATCTAAGATAAATACTGGATCAATTGCAGTTTCGCCATTCTTTGTTTTTCTCACTTTCGTTAAAACAGCTTTTAAAGCCTCTAAATCTGGCACTTCAACTCTTGGATTTGTCGGAATTTCAGCGATAATATAAGGAATTGCATCTTCTGCCGCCAATTGATTTAAGACGATTTCAATGCTTTGAACCATATCATTGTCACCATCAACTGGCAAATCCACAATGTCCACATTATCAATACAAGCCGCAACTCGTCTCGCTTGATCGTTTGTTCCGCCATAACAATTCGGTGGAACGACAAATTTGATTGCTTTCTCAGGATAGTTTTGAATCGCATCATCGACCAAACCCATCATAATCGCATATTGAACAGACAAACCGCTTGAACCTAATAATGCTTTTGTATTTGAACCAGTGATTGTTTTTATGGCATTTAAGACAATTGCTTTATTCGTTTCACGATTATTATTTTTTATTTCAAATGACGTTTTTGTAATAATTGATTGTAAAACAACCAGACAATTTGCTGGTGTCATTGCAATTGTTTCTCGCCTTCTAACATGTTGAATATCAGAAATGTATGATTCGTTATTTTTTTTATTTATTAATATAACACTTCCGAAATTAGGATAAATATTGATAAAAAAGTCAATATTCGTATTTGTATTAATTGTAGAAAATTCGTTTTGTTGTGAGATAAAAATTGTACTTCCGTCAAATCTTGAAACTGTTTCTACACTTTCGACTTGCTTCAATTCTAACTGATAACCATAAACTTTTCTTAGAATTTCAGTTTTAAAAGACTTTGGCAAATCGTCCGTATAAACGATTCGTGTCTTTTTATTATCTAATAAGTTTTTTCTTAAAACAGCTAAAATTGGAGTTGTATTGGATGAAAAACTGATTACATTATTAGGTTGTAGATTGTTCAATTTCGCAATCGTCCATTCTAACACACAAGATAATGGATGACCTAATCGAATATAATCGTAAGCTGTTGGTAATTCATAAAGTGCTGCTGAATCTGAATTGTTTTTATTAAATAAATTGTCAAAATGTTCTAAAAATTCAACTTTCGCCAATTTTTCATTAAAAATATCCAGTCGATGAGTTGTCAAACGCAACCAATCCGTTGGCATATTTTCTAATACCGCTTGAATATAATTGAGTGTTTTATTATTGTTCATAATATTTATCTTTTGTTTGTTGCTATTCCTAAACCAACAATCGTCCCATTCATTAGTTGTTCAAAGGTAAATAAATATTTTTTCACATTAAAAATTGTAATATGTGTTTTTGTAACAATTGAAAATACTAAATTTTATTGAAAAGCAATTTTGAAATTAGAAGTCAACAATTCTTCTAAGGTATCATAGATCGGAATATTATAACGTTCACAAACTACTTCCACATTTCCTTTTCGCCAATAACCATTAGGACAACAAACCAAGATTTTACCGGAATCCGCAAATAAACCTAATTCCAAAAGTGAAATTGGAGCTTTCGTTTCTGGTGCTAAATACAAGATAATTGTATCCGCTTTTTCTAAACCGTTGAGTTCCCAATTGACTTGTTGATAAAAGTTCGGATTTTCAAATTCCTGTTTCCACGAACTGTCGCAATCATCACGTCGAGGATTCAAAACCGTATAATCGTCTAATGCTTCAAAATGCTTTTCTACTTTGGATTGCCAATCTTCTGCTTTTCCCATTTCGATAGAACCAGCTAAAAAAACGAGTTTTGTTCGTCTATGGTTTTTACTAATACTGTGTGGTGGTTTTATAGTTTTCATTTGTTGTTTTTTAATCCGCTTTCATTTCAATCAAATACTTTTCAATTTCAGGATGTTGGTAAGTTTTCGCATAATACAATGGTGTTTTCCCGTGATTATTTGCTTTCAAATCTGCACCTTGTTCTACTAAATATTTTACCAATTCAAACTCACCATATTTAATCGCATACATCAATGGTGTTTTATTTTCGCAAACACCTTCAAGATTCGCTCCTTTTTCTACAAAAAACCGAAGTGACTCTAACGACTGATACGTAATACTATGCACCAAATAATTGCCTGATTCATCTTCCATGTAAAAGCAATCATCTATTGATTCTTTCGTAACTCTTTTTTCTAAAACGTTTACATCACCATTCTTAATAGCAGCCAATATATCAGATTTTACTTGATTTTTAATTTCGATACCTTTTGTAGTCAAATAGTCTGTAATTTTTGTTTTTAAGTCTTTTGAACTAAACAATAATTGCCTATTCTTATAGTGATTTCTCCAAACGAGTGCTTTCATCATAGAAACATTATTAGCGAAGTTTTTAACATCAATATTGTCTATATTTTTATCAAAAAAAGAAAAATCTAACGCATCAATTTCAGATTGCCATTCATCCTTAAACATAAACTGTTCAATTAATGAATTCAAATCGACATTCGTTAAAAATGCTTTATCCGCTAAAGTTCTAATTTGAGGACTTGAAAATTCATTTTGAGATTTTATGATTTCGTGGCTTTCTTTGTAATATTTAAGAATAGAAAATCGAACTTGGTCGGACTTAATAAAATTTATCTTTCCTGAAGATTTCATATCTTCAAAAACAATACTATTTCCATCAAAAGAATGGTAGGTATTTGCTTGACCAATTGCTCCTATAAACGACGGATTGTTTTTAATATCCTTATCAGTAAACGCTTTGAGTAACATCGTGTAAGCATCAAGTTGCAATGAATCTTCATAAATCAACTCATTTAACTCATAAATATCTTGGTCTAAATCATTCAAAATTCCTTTAAGATAATCAACTTCTATTTTGGTATTTTTTTGATTTTCATTGTAAATATTAAGCTGCAAAGCGATAAGAATACCAACGACAACAAGGACAATTTCTCCAATTGCATACAAAATATATTTACTGAATTTGTTTTCCGTAAGTAATCGCTGTCTAATTTTTCTAAAGAACTTTATCATTGTTGTTTTTTGGTTGGTTAAATTGAATCACCTAAAATACGAATAATATATTTAAATTATTTATTATATATTCTCTAATGTGAATCTTTGCTCACTTACTGCTTAATTCTCACAATTTTTCCATTCGATTTTTTCAAATGATTTCGTTCAATCAAGGCGATAATATCTCCGCTCGGCAATTGTTTAATCGTCCGAACTCGACCTTCGATTGTTAGACCAAATATTTCACCGGTTTCACGGTTATATTTCATCAATCGTCGATACGCCAACGAACCGAATAAAAAATGATTATTATCATGAATATTTTAAATTTAGTCTAAATTTGTGTATTTGTCGATTCAAGACCAAATCATAATGAAACTTATGAAAGAAATTGAAAAAATTATACAACGATATAATGATGCTCAAATTGATGGGGAACGATTAGCTTTGGGAACGGTCGTCAAAGTAGAAGGTTCTGCATATCGTAGAATTGGTGCAAGAATTTTGGTGAGTGAAAATGGTCAATGGATTGGCGGCATTAGCGGCGGATGTTTGGAAGGCGATGCGTTGAAACGAGCGAAAATGGCAATTTTGAAAGATGAAACCTCGATTGTCGTTTATGATACAATGGAAGACGATGAACATCAAATTGGTGTCGGTTTGGGTTGCAATGGCTTGATTGAAGTTTTGTTTACACCGATAAAATCAGATGATAAAAGGAATCAAGTTGAGTTTTTAAAACAAATTGTCGATAAACGAAAACCAACTGTTTTGTTACAAATATTAAGTGTTAAAAATGGTAATAATCAACTCCGAGGACAATTTTTTACTCAAAGTAATCTAATGGAATTGGCACAAAAAGCACAAGTTTCTATTCAACAAATTCAAGAAAATATTGATACAGTTTTTTACAAACGAAAATCCAATATTTTTCAATTAAAAAACGATAATAACGAAATTTACGAAATCCTTTTTGAACACATTCGACCAAAAATAAAATTGGTTTGTGTCGGTGATAATTATGATGTCAATGCGATGGTAAATATAGCCAACGAATTAGGTTGGGAAGTTCATCTAATTGGTAAAACTCGAAAAATTGGAAAATCTCTTTTGCAAAAAGTTAATAAATTTACAGATGTAAAAAACGTAATGTCGTTGCAATCAGATGATTATACAGCAATTGTCTTAATGTCACATGATTATAAAACAGATTTAACATTATTAAAATCATTACTTCATTTTGATATTCCTTATATCGGTTTGTTAGGGCCAAAAAAGCGAATGTATAAAATGAATACTGAAATAACAGACTTAGATTTGGAACAACAAACACATCTATATTCGCCGATAGGTTTGGATATTGGTGCGGAAACACCTGAGGAAATTGCGTTGGCGGTAACAGCAGAGATTTTAGCGGTTTTTCGTGAACGAAATGGGCGATTTTTAAAAGATAGAATTGGAACAATCCATGAGCGGAAAATGTAAAAAACGCATTTTTGACTTATAAAATGGAGTTGGAAGGTAGCAAAAAGGAGTTTCGTATGTTGATTTCTGATATTGACGTGCAGTCAAGTCTCGAAGCGAAAATTGGAAGCCTTTTGGAGTTTCCTGATGAAACAATTTTGGTGAAAACTTTCTATTATAATAATGATGATAGAGATACGTCTTTAGGAAAACGAGTAATTGAAACTCGATTGATGATTAAAAAAGATGGACTTTGGAATATCGCAACATATGTATGGAATGAAACACAAACTGATGGTGTTTTAACTTTAAATGGCTCAAGTACACCAATCAATTGGATAACAGAAACTGGCGAAAATCGCTCAACGGTTTATTTGATTCCGAATGAAGATGAATGTATTGCTTGTCATCAATCGAATGATGAAATTATTCCACTTGGCACGACACTAAAAAATTTAAATCGTGAAGTAACTCGAAATGGTTCAAATATCAATCAATTGACGCATTTACAATCTGTTGCGATTCTAAATCAATTTGATGTTACACAAGCCTCGTCGATGGTCAATTATAAAGATGTGAATGTTTCTTTAGAAGAACGAGCAAGAGCATATTTAGATATTAATTGTGCTCACTGTCATAATCCTACAGGTTGGGAAGAATCTGCCGAGCAAGATTTGGATTTGAGGTATGAAGTCTCTTTAAATCAAACGGGAATTGAAGGAGAAGCCAATGATATTAATGAGTTTTTGACAAGCGGAGAAATGCCTTTGATTGGTACGACAATATTAGATGATGAAGGTGTTGATTTTATTATTGATTTTATTAATAGCTTGTAGAACCGTTCAATAAACTATTGAGAAAACAAAAATGCCGCTAAATGTCCGATGATGTTTAGCTGCATTTTTATTTTAATTCGCCATTTTCTATTTTCGATTCTCCATTAAAAAAACGATCTTTGAAATCCATTGAATAACTAAAAAAATCAAAATGCAACCACCAAAATTTTGTTCAACTTGCGGAAATAAACTTCAACCTCAAATGCGTGACGGATTAGAACGATTAGTTTGTTCTGACAATACTTGTGATTATGTTTTTTGGAATAATCCAACACCAGTTGTCGGTGCAATTGTTCAACAAGGTAATAATATCGTTTTGGTACAAAACGTTGGTTGGCCAAAACATTGGTTTGCTTTAGTAACAGGTTTTTTGGAAGCCAATGAATCGCCAGAAAGTGGAATCGCCAGAGAAATGGAAGAAGAAATCGGTGTTGCTCCAAAATCTATCAATTTAGTCGGAATTTATCCTTTCTTTCGTCGCAATCAACTTTTGATAATTTATCACACAGAAATAGACGAAAATGCTGAAATTATATTACAAGCTGAAGAAATCGCAGCCTACAAAAAAATCCCAATTTCTGAAGTTCAACCTTGGGACGCAGGAACAGGTCACGCACTCAGAGATTGGCTACGCACACAAGGCTACGAACGAAAACTAATCCCATTAAACGAAATAAAATGATAAAATGGATACGTCAAAAAAACATTTAAACAATCGAACAATCGAACAATCGAACAATTCAATCGGCGTTTTCGATTCCGGTTTAGGTGGTTTATCCGTTTGGTTAGAATTAGTCAAATTGATGCCAAATGAAAAGATTATTTACTTCGCTGATAGCGGAAATTGTCCTTATGGAAATCGTCCAAAATCTGAAATTATAGATTTATCTATTCGCAATACCGAATTTCTGTTATCAAAAGGAGCAAAAATAATCGTCATCGCTTGTAATACTGCAACAGGTGTAGCAATTAAAGAATTGCGAAAGCGATTTGATGTACCATTTATCGGAATGGAACCTGCCGTAAAACCTGCTGCGGAGCAAACAAAAACTAAAAATATTGGTGTTTTAGCCACCAAAGGAACATTGGAAAGCGAAAAATTTAAAAATACCAAAAATGCTTATGCAAAAGGCATAACGGTTTATATGCAAGTCGGTCAAGGCTTAGTTGAAGCAGTTGAAAATCAAGAAATAGAAACTGAAAAAACAGCAAAGTTAGTACAACAATACGTCCAACCGATGTTAGAAAACGATGTAGATAAAATCGTTTTAGGTTGTACACATTATCCATTTTTACGACCAGTTTTTGATCAGTTGCTTCCGCAAAATGTAAATTTAGTAAACCCAGCTCCAGCAGTTGCACGACAAACATTGAAGCAATTAGAAAAATTTAGTTTACGAACATCGAACACATCAGAACCAAAGTACGAATTTCATACCAGCGGAAATGAGAAAATTTTAGAGCGTTTTTTGGAATATATTGGTATTTCTTCTAAACGTATTTGAAAAATGAAGTTAAGCAAAACGTTCTTTATACGAGTCATACGTAATAATTCCGTCAACCTCATTATCAAGACATGGCTGAATAGACAATAAAGTCATTTCCAATTTAGCTTTTTGTAATTCTAAATGTTTCATTTCTTCATTAATCTTTTGCAATTTTCGATGAATAAAAGGAGCGATAGAAAAACAAGTTAAACTTGCTTCATGATGACTTTCTATCAATTCCTTAATTTCATTTAAAGTACAACCATGTTCTTTCCCAATTTTCAACATTTTTATAACTTCTAATACTTCTTCAGTATAATTTTTATATCCATTTTCAGGATTTCGTTGTACTAACCGATTATTGAAAATTCCAACTTTCTCATAATATCGAATCGTATCTTTTGTCAATCCGCTTTTTTTTACCAATTCTCCAATTAACATAACTTATCGTTTTAAATATAAATTCTCTAAAAAAAAATTGTGGTTTTCGATGAAAATTATAAAAAATGAAATTTGTTAGAATGGTATTCGGTACTCCATTGATTTTCTACCAAATACCATTGTCGAAAAGTTTTTAATCATTTGAATAATGAGCGTTTCCACAAAACAATTCAAAGAACCTAAATATAATTGATATTGTATTTTAAATATTTGGGTGCAGCAATAAAAAATAGAGTTGTTAATATTTTTAACAAATTTTTAACAACTAAAAATTTGACCGTTGCCTATACTCCAGCCCTTAACTTTATCCCATTCTTATAAAAAATAATATTTATGAAAACTTTACAACGTACAACAATTAAAGGAATTTTAGGGCTAATTGTTATTCTTTTTGTATTCAAAATTTGTTACAGTCAACCGCTTATACTAACTACTCCTAAAACAAAACTTACGCCATTAGCACCTGTTCAACATCATTATAAAACTTTAGGAAAGTTAAGTGTTGAGCCTAATGAAAATGAAAGAGAAACAGATGTTATTCGTTTTCCTAACAAAAAATATCAGTTGTTAATTCGGTTATTTAAACCAGCTTATTTGACAAGAAAACAACTCAAAGCTTTAACTAATGAGATTCAGCCACCAGCGAATAGTTCAGCACAAACGAAAGCAGAATTAGAATTTCTATTGGATTTACAAGAAAAACGTACTGTCGAACAAGAAAAAATGGCACTTGATTGGAATTCAATCGTTTATGTTCCTGTTCCAACTATGAAAGGTGATGAGGATTTATTTTTTGAAGGACAATACATTATGGGTGATAATTGCACCGCAGAAAATTATCCTGCTACTAAAACAATATTAAAGAACATAATGAAGGAAATGCGAATTATGGAATTTACTGCCAAAAATCATTTCCTAAGAGCCAGACCACGACAACTATCTAAATCGTTAAAACCATTAGTCGAAATGAATACGCCTTCTTTCGCAAGTGGACACACTCTTTGGGCATATCTTCAAGCCTATATTTGGGCGGAATTAATACCACAAAAAAGAACTGAATTTTTAGATTTGGCTTACGAAATCGGATTTTCAAGAGAAATATTAGGTGTTCATTATCCGAGTGACGAAGAAGCTGCTCGACAATTGTCTTATAAAATGTTGGACCTAATGTGGAAAACCGAAAAATTTCAAAAACATTTAGAAGCTGCAAAAGCAGAATGGGAATAAATATTTTTAAAAAAATGTTCTAAGACCTTGAGTTTTAGAATTTTTGTAACTGTATTTATTTGGTTGATAGATTTGTAACTTTTGAGAACAACGTAATCCGAAACTCCAGCTTCGGAAGAAAGTTAATCATTGATTGCGATGGAGGTTCGCAATACGTAAAGTCAACCAAGTAAATACAGTTACTTTTTTATCTACAATTATGAAATTGATATTTTTTATAATTGATTATTATTTTTTTCATTAACAAAATCATTTTTTTACTAATTATTAGAAAATTTGCGTGAATCAGCGGAATCTGTGTAAAAAAAAGTATTTTGCGAAGCAAAAATTAGCAATTGTGATTTTTATTTTACGTTTCAGCGAGACGTGAATTATTATGACGATATTTTTGAAAAAAGGTGTTTTAGAAATGAATGAAAACGATGATTGTAATATCATTTCTATACTAACGCAATGGTTGGAATCTGACTTGATAAAAGAAGGCTTAAAAGACTTATTGATGAATGTGAAGGCAAATTCGAGGATTTAATTTCTGATATAAAGATGATTTACGATAAAATTTCTCTATAGAATGGAACTATTTCTAATAAAAATCAATTATTTATCTTGAATTGCATAAAAAAAGTGAAAAATATTTTTTTTTATAAAAAATGCTCGTATATTTGCACCGCTTTAGAAGTAAAGCAATTAACATCAACAAATTACCTATCAAAATATTGGTGAGATGGGTGAGTGGCTGAAACCACCAGTTTGCTAAACTGGCGTACTTTTAACGAGGTACCGCGGGTTCGAATCCCGCTCTCACCGCAATACTATAAGATAGATTTTCGGGGCGTGGCGCAGTCCGGTTAGCGCACCTGGTTTGGGACCAGGGGGTCGCAGGTTCGAATCCTGCCGCCCCGACTAAAAGCATTCTCGAAAGAGAATGCTTTTTTAATTTAATATCATAATACGAGGCTTAGCTCAGTTGGTTTAGAGCGCTGCCTTGACAGGGCAGAGGTCACTGGTTCGAATCCAGTAGTCTCGACTAAAAAGCATTCTTGAAAAGAATGCTTTTTTTATTTTATATTAACTCGGAGTGTCATTATAATTTCACGTATTAAGAAACCTTGTTCGTACCTAAAATCACCTCATTCATCAAATCTGTATTATTTCTAATCACGGACTTTGATAAATTTACGTTACGGTTATAGAAAGTTTCAACTATAAAATTGTCAAATATTATCACCTTAATTTTTCCTGTATTTATAAAAAGTAAAGTTTATATTTGTGCCAAAATTAGGGTTGTGAGTTACAAGTTGCAAGTTGTAGGTTTGACAAATTGGCATCAGATTGAAATTTTTTTAAAAAATTGAGTTAGACTTTAACTAATGTTTTTGAAAGTTTAAATTTTATAAAATTAGTTTCTGTCGCCAACTTGTCAAAACCCATAACTTGCAACCCGTAACTCACAACATGTTCGCAACACAAAAAATGACATTAATTGATACACATGCACATTTATATTCTCAGAAGTTTGATGAGGATAGAACAATCGTGATGAAAAGAGCATTTGACGAAGGTGTAGAGAAGATTTTTTTGCCAAATGTAGATAGTGAATCTATTGAAGGAATGTTTGCTTTAGAAGCTGCTTATCCTGAAAAGGTTTATGCTTTAATGGGTTTACATCCTTGTTCGGTAAAAGAGAACTATGAAGAAGAGCTTAAAATTGTTGAAAAATGGCTTGGCGAACGTTCTTATAAAGCAGTAGGAGAGATTGGAATTGATTTGTATTGGGATAAAAGCACTTTAGAAATTCAGGAAAAAGCTTTTCGTCGTCAGATTAGTTGGGCAAAAGAGTTGAATATTCCAATCGTAATTCATGCAAGAGAATCTTTAGATGAGATTATAGAAATTGTACGAGAAGAAAAAGATGAACGTTTGACAGGAATATTTCATTGTTTCTCAGGAACAAAAGAACATGCTCAACAAATTATGGATTTGGAGTTTTATATGGGATTAGGAGGTGTTTTGACTTTTAAGAAATCAGGATTAGATAAAGTCGTCAAGGATATTCCGATGGATTATTTGGTTTTAGAAACAGATGCACCTTATTTATCACCAACTCCGAGAAGAGGAAAGCGAAATGAAAGTAGCTATATTAAATATGTCGCTGCAAAGTTAGCAACAGTAAAAGAATTGAGTATAGAGGAAGTGGCAAAAGTGACAACAAAAAATGCCCTTACTGTCTTTAAAGTGTAAGATTGTAACTTATTAAGAATATGGTTTGAAAAAATTTTGAATTATAAGTTTTATTTGCAATTTTTGTGACTATTGTGGTATAAGCAAATATTATTATTTGTTTAATATCCATACTTTCACCACTTTATGAGGTGACAATCAGTTCAAATAATCTGATTGTGTGATGAATTGGAGAGGTGGCCGAGTGGTCGAAGGCGCACGCCTGGAAAGTGTGTAAACTCCAAAAGGGTTTCGTGGGTTCGAATCCCACTCTCTCCGCAGAGTTAGATATTGAGATTACTTACTAAAGAGTATTTAACTACTAACAATTATAACCAGATTTTTTTAAAATCTTATTTGTAAATTTTTAAACGTAATACAACTCGAAAAATCCTATCGTTATGAGAAAACTATTAGTACTCGTTTTCGTTTTAGGTTTGGCTATCTTCACAAGCAATAATGCTTTTGCACAAGAGCCAGAACAAGGACAACAGCAGACAGAACAACAAGCAGCTCCAGAGCAAGAGGCACAACAAGAGCCAGTAGCAGCAGAGCCAGTAGCGGAAGAACCAGCAGCAGAAAGTGGTTCTGATTTTGGACACCAATTATTGAAGCGTTACTTTATTGAAGGTAGTTGGGAGTTTATGTCATTAGTATTGATTTGTTTGATTTTAGGTTTAGCATTCTGTATTGAGCGTGTAATCACTTTAAACATTGCATCTACTAATACAGACAAATTATTAGCTAAAATTGAAGATGCTTTAGACAATGGTGGTGTAGATGCTGCTATGGAAGTATGTAAATCAACTCAAGGGCCAACAGCAAGTATCTTACATGAAGGTTTAAAGCGTTCAGGTGAAGGTGCAGAAGCAGTTGAAAAAGCAATTGTTTCTTACGGTGCAGTTCAAATGGGACTTTTAGAGCGTGGTTTAGTATGGATTTCATTATTCATTTCTATTGCTCCGATGTTAGGTTTCATGGGTACGGTAATCGGTATGATTTCAGCCTTTGATAAAATTGCAGAAGTAGGTGATATTTCTCCTCAAATTGTTGCAGGTGGTATTAAAGTAGCCTTATTAACTACAGTATTCGGTTTGATTGTTGCGATTATTCTTCAAATTTTTTACAATTACATTGTATCAAAAATTGATGGTATCGTTAACAGAATGGAAGATGCTTCTATTTCATTAGTTGATATTTTAGTAGACAAAGACATTGTTAAATAATAAAACTTAAACAAGCATATTATGTATAGCTTTTTGACCAAAAACGGGCAGACAATAGCGTTCGTGGCGGGGGTAGTTTTATCGTTAATATTTGTTATCCTTGTCATGACACACGATCTTACTGAAGGGTTAGGTCCTGAGTCTTTCCAAAATAAAACACCAGGTGAAGTTGCCGATTTTTCAAGTAAATTGACGCAATTTGATTTTGGATTATACGTTACCTACGCTTTAATGATACTTACTGCAATTGCAGCAGTAGGTTTTGGATTGTACCAATTTATTACAACACTTATAGACAATCCTATGAATGCAATGAGAACACTTGCAATCATAATAGGATTAATTGTATTTTTCTTTATCGGAAAAGCAATCGCTCCAAGTGTTGATACTAAACCGGTATTAGCTGCAGCAGAATCCTTTGGAGTATCAGAAGGACAGCGGGGTTTGATTAGTGGAGGTATTAACCTTACATTAATTGTAATCTTAGTTGCTGTGGGATCATTGGTAATATCAGAAATTCGTAACTTATTCAAATAATCAGAACATGGCTAAGAAACCAAGACGCGAGTCACCCAGTGTTAATGCAAGTTCGATGGCAGATATCGCCTTTTTGTTACTGATATTTTTCTTAGTAACAACGACTATTGATGTTGATAAAGGGATTCGAGTAAAGCTTCCACCATGGTCTGATGAAGAGCCAGATCCGTTAAAATTAAAAACTCGTAACGTATTCTCTGTATTAGTAAATGCTAATAATGAGTTGTTAGTACGTGGCGAACCAATGGAAAAGGCTGATTTAAGAGATAAAACAAAGGAATTTATCATGAATCCTGAGGGACGTGAGGATTTGTCTGAGAGTCCTGTTAATGCGATTATCTCTTTGAAGAATGACCGTGGTACGGAATACGAAACATATCTTACGGTATATAATGAATTGAAAGCGGCTTACAATGAAATTTGGAATGAAGAAGCTCAAGTACAATATGGGAAAGAGTATTCCAATTTAGATTTTGAGTTGCAGAAAGCAATTCGTTCTGATATACCGCTTGTAATCTCTGAAGCAGAACCAACAAACTACGGAGAAGAATAATTAATATTTTGAAGACAATTAAAAAGAAAAGTTATGTCTAAATTTTCAAAAAAACGTGGTGCTTCAACACCCGAAATTTCAACGGCGTCACTTCCTGATATTATCTTCATGCTCTTATTCTTCTTTATGGTAGTAACGGTTATGAAAGAATCTACACTAAAAGTGCAGGTTTCTGTTCCTAATGCTACAGAGTTAGAAAAATTAGAGCGTAAGTCACTTGTGCATCATATTTATGTTGGGAAGCCAACTGCTCAATATCAAGCACAATACGGTACTGCACCTCGTATGCAGTTAAATGATCAGTTTGCAGTAATTGAAGATATTCCTTTGTTCTTAGAACAGGAAAAATTGAAAGTAAACGAAAGAGAACGTGATTTTTTGACAACTTCATTGCGTGTCGATAAAGAGGCAACAATGGGTATCGTGTCAGATGTAAAAACGAAACTTCGTAAATCTAATCAATTAAAAATCAATTATTCGGCTCGTCTTCGTACCGATGATTTATAAGATATTAGGAAATATCTAAGTATTGATAAAAAGGCTACTCAAATTTGAGTAGCCTTTTTGTGTTATTTTTTAGGGGTCGGACGCTTTCAAAGCGTCCGACCCCTTTGGTATTTAATAATTTCTATACACCAAACTTTGACTGAAAAGCATCTATGTGTTCAAGTAGTTAACCAACTTGGATTAGTTAGAAAAAATCATTTATTTTTCATCAAAATCATTTCATTATGTCAAAGTTTTCAACAAAACGTGGAAATTCAACTCCAGAGATTTCTACGGCTTCTCTACCTGATATTATTTTCATGTTACTCTTTTTCTTCATGGTCGTGACGGTGATGAAAGATTCCAGTCTGAAAGTGCAGGTTTCTGTACCTGACGCAACGGAATTAGAAAAGTTAGAACGAAAGTCATTAGTGCATTATGTTTATATCGGGAAACCAACTCCACAATATCAGGCACAATATGGAACTGCACCTCGAATTCAGTTAAATGACCAAATCGCTGATGTGGAAGATATTCCTTTCTTTATTCAAAATGAACGAACGAATGTCTTAGAAGCAGAGCGAGATTTTTTAACGACTTCTTTGCGAGTCGATAAAGCAGTTACAATGGGAATTGTTAGTGATACTAAGACGGAGTTACGCAAAGTCAATCAACTGAAAATCAATTACTCTTCACGTAAAAGAATGGAAAGTTTATAAGTATTGAGGATTAATTATTAACAAAAAAAAATAAAAAAAATGATATTCAAAAAAAATCAACGCCGTGAACGTGCTGCAATCGGAACAGGTTCAGTTGCAGATATTGCTTTCTTATTGTTAATCTTTTTTCTTGTTGCTACTACAATTGATAGTGATAAAGGCATTCAGGCAAAATTGCCTCCTTTTGTAGAAGAAGAACCCGATGTTTGTTTTCGTGTTTCTGAAAGAAATTTATTACGAATATTAGTCAATGCAGAAGATGAATTATTAGTTGAAGGAAAACAAGATAAGATTTCTAATCTAAAAGAACGGACTAAAGAATTTATTCTAAATCCATCGAACAATGACGATTTAGCTCAAAGTCCTGTTAATGCGATTATTTCCTTACAAAATGATAGAGGAACATCTTATGATGCTTACCTTCAAGTATATAACGAGTTACGTGCTGCATACAATGAGATTTGGAAAGAAATAGCAATGGAACGTTATGGAAAATCTTACGATGACTTAGATTTTGAATTTAAAAAGAATATTAGAGCTGATTTTCCATTAATCATTTCAGAAGCTGAACCAACGGATTTTGCAGAGAAGTAAATTTTATGATTGTGTTGCTCGTTTCTTGCTGATTGTGTGATTGTGTTGCTCGTACCTCGCTAATTGTTAATCGAATATACGTCAAAAGAACAATGAGCCGCCGAGATTTCGGGACAAGCGAAGCGACAACAATCATACAATCAGCGAGGTACGAGCGACACAATCATACAATCTCACAATCACCTCAAAACATGTTTAATCTGTTGGCGACAATTTTCGCAAAGGATTTCATCTGCTTTATCTATAGTTGTCGCTTTTCCTTTTGCGGATTGCATTAAGCATTTTGAATCGAATGTACAGTGTTTTAATCCGAAATTATGTCCTAATTCGTGAATGGTAACTTTGCGAAATCGACTGATTAAGTGTTTACGATTGATTGTACCTCGTTGTACTCGATAAATTGAACCAACACAACTTTTTCCGGGACGAAATCCTAAACCCATAATTCCAAAATCTTTATATCCGCCTTTTGTAGTCGAAATATCAGAAGTTGTTACACCTAAAATTTTATCGTATTCCTTTGATTTTATTCGTTTTAAATGTCTTATTAATGAATCTGCTCGATAACGATTTCGTGGACGGTAATAGGCTTGTTTTGGTAAATCAATCGGTTGTAATACAGTAGATTCAATATCGTAAATACTATCAATACCTGCTTGAACTTCTTTTAATACATCGTTAGGAAATTGTCCGAAAGGTTGAATTGCAACTTGAGTTTTTCGAGGCGTAAAATCAAGAATATTGTTATTTTCGCAACTAAGACAGATGATACAAATAACTAAAAAAATATATAAACGAATCATAACTGAATTATTTTGAGTTTCTAATGATATTTGTCGAACTTCCTTTATTCAAATCATAAAAATAGAATTAAAATATGGATAATTTGAAACTTTCGGAAATATGGGTTTATCCGATTAAGTCTTTAGGTGGAATTAGTCTCAATTCTACAACAATTGAGCGTAGAGGTTTACAATATGATAGACGTTGGATGTTAGTTGATGAAAATGGTGTTTTTTTGACACAACGAAAACATCATGAAATGGCCTTATTGCAAGTTGATATAAAAGAAAATGGTTTAGAGGTTAGACATAAGATAAATGAAATTTCTCCTATTTATATTCCTTTTGAGGCTGAATCTCTGGAGCAGATGAAAGTACAAGTTTGGGACGATGAATGTGAAGCATTTACAATTAGTGATGATATAAATCATTGGTTTACAAGTGTTTTGGGTATAAATTGTAGATTGGTTTATATGCCAGAGAATAGTTATCGACAGGTTGATATTAAATATGCTTCAAAAGGTGATATTACCAGTTTTTCTGATGCTTATCCGATATTAATAATTGGCCAAGCCTCGTTAGATAAGTTAAATGATAAATTGGTGGAAGCCGTGCCAATGAATAGATTTAGACCTAATTTAGTATTCAAAGGTGGACAAGCCAATGAAGAAGATACTTGGAAATTATTTAAAATTGGTAATTCATTATTTTTTGGTATAAAGCCTTGTGCCAGATGTGTGATGACGACAATTAATCAAGATAACGGAAAAAGTGGAAGAGAACCATTAAAAACATTATCAACTTATAGAAAAAAAGGGAACAAAATCCTGTTTGGTCAAAATGTAATTGCTCAATCAATTGGTGAAAAAATACAAGTTGGTGATACAATTGAAATCGTGAAAACTTGATTTTTCGATGGTTATAATTCATTTTTTTAGCATATTCCAAAAAAAGAACGCATCTTTGTCATAAATTTGTCTGTTATGTAATGAGGAAGGCAAAGAACAACTACGAGATATAACATCAAAAACGAGTAACTTATGAATACAAAAACGAGATTTACAATATTAATAGGAATTATTGTGCTTTTGGCTGTGCTGACAATTTATACTCAACATCGAGTGAAAGAGGTCAACGATAGTGCATTGGGATATAAAACAGCATTAGAAAATAAGGATTTAGAAACGTATTCTAAAGATAAAATGCTTAGAGAAAAAGATGAGGAAATAGCTGTTTTAAAACTACAAAATAAACGATTGAAAGATAGTATTGAAATCTTACAACAAGAAGTCGGACGATTAAATTCGGTTTTAGGAAAACAAGGTCAGGAGTTGTTAGTGAATAAAAAGAAGATGGAAGAAATGAGAATCCGAGAAGATTCGTTAGTCAAAGAAATCGGTCGTATGCTGGCAGAACGATCTTCTAATTCTTCTAAAATTGATAATTTACAGGCAGAACGATTATCGGTTAATAAAAATATGGCAGAATTGTATGAACGAAATGATTACTTGAAAGATAGTATCGTAAACGCTACAATAGAGAAAGAAGCCGCAAAAGAAAAGCTAACGATACAGGAACAAATCTATGAAATTAGTAATAACACGGTTGTAAAATTTAATACAGTTCGCCCAAAGAAAGATAATGGAAATGCAGCACGAAATCCTAAACGTTGGAAATTGACTGAAATAGATTTGGAGTTATTTCATCCGAAAGGCGATATATTAATGGATGAAATATTTTTAGTGACTTTAAGAGATTTGGATAAAAATATTCCGATTCCGCCTCGTGAAGCAAATCCTGGAAAAGATACTCAAGGTGTCACTTTCAGCTTTACAGGAAACCCTGTTAAAACAATTCGTTATCCGAATTATCAAGCTAAAGAGAGCGATAATTATGCTTTACAAGTATTTTATATTAAAAATGGAAAAAAATATGCTTTGAATAAAGGCGGCGTTCAGCGGATTGCGTTTAGGAAGTAAAGTGAAATTCAAAAAAAAAGCAGGAACGGGCGTTCCTGCTTTTTTGTATAACGAATTAAGGTTTGAAAAACTCATGGATTAACTATATTTGTTAGCCTTCTAAAACCAACGATTTTAGTTTTTTTGATATAATGATTTGTGAAAAATTTATAATATTTCACAAAAAAACAATTTTGTAATACAAAATTTAAGTTATTTGAAAAACGTCTAATATCTCAAATCTGATAACGAAACAATCTAACAGTTCTTAATACACTTGTGTCAATTTAAAACTGTGTTTTATAATATCAAAAGGTGTAATAATCCCTTCTAACTCATTCTCATCATTGACGATAGGTAAACAGTGAAAACGATTTTCTTTGAAAAGTAAAGCGGCAACATCGACTCTTTCTTTAGCTTGAATTTTGACCATTTTCTCCGTCATATATTGGCTCACTTTCTTTTCTGAAAGTGAGCTTTCATCAATCACATTACCTGCTGTAGAAATATCTAAACTTGCTCTGAAAAAATCCGTTTTACTGAAAATTCCAACTAACTTATGTTTGTTAATCACTGGAATGTGGTGGAAACGATTCTCTTTTAAAATTTCTTGAATCGTTACTAATGAATCTTCAGGACTCACGGTGATAATATCCTTGAATGACCTCATAATGGCTGATACTGGAGTTAAATTATTCATAATGGTATTTTATTTAGGTAAATAATAAATTTGTGTAAATTTTTATATTAAAAAGCAATAACTATGTTTTTAATACACAACAAAGATGCAGGAACTTTCAACCTCAGTTATTGATTCAAGTCATCTTTACGAATAATCAATATCAATTTATAAGTAATTTTAGAATAATGGTTAGTTAATATTGAGACAAAAGCAATTAGTAATTATTGAGTTTTGATATTTTTGCATATTATTTTATATAGTTAAATAATTAATTTAATGAAAAAAACACTGCTTTTTAATTTATTATTATGTTTTTCAACACTTACATTTGGTCAAAAAAGCCTTTTGGAATCTGGGCCAATGCTTGGTTATTCTGAAATGAGAGAAGTCCAACTTTGGGTACAAACAAAGTCTGCCGCCAATGTTCAAATTGCATATTGGGAACAAAATGTAGAAAATCCTGATACATTGAAGACCGAAAAAGTGCTAACGAGCAAAAAAACAGCTTATACTACAAAGCTTTTAGCAGACGAAGTTTTGCCAGATAAGTTTTATTTTTATCAATTGCTTATCAATAATCAACCTATTGCTTTTGATTATGATTTAAAATTTCAGACTCAGCCGCTTTGGCAATGGCGAACAGATCCTCCAGCTTTCAAGTTTGCCTTAGGAAGTTGTGCGTACATTAACGAAACTCGGTTCGATAGACCAGGAAAACCTTACGGAAGTGAATACGAAATTTTTCAAAGTATCGCAGACAAAAAACCAAATATGATGCTTTGGTTAGGCGACAATGTGTATTTGCGAGAAGCAGATTGGTATACACGTACAGGGATTTTGCATCGCTACACAGAAGTGCGAAAAATATCAGAAATGCAAGAATTATTGGCAAATGCTCATCATTATGCAACCTGGGACGATCATGATTTCGGCCCGAATAATTCTGACAGAAGTTTTATTCATAAAGAAAAAACACAGGAAGCATTCGAACTTTTTTGGGCAAATCCAACATTTGGTTTACCTGATTTGGATGGAAAAGGTATTACTACACAGTTTCTATTTCATGATATTGAATTTTTTGTTTTGGACAATCGTTACTTTAGAAGTCCGCCAAATGTAGAAAATGAAACAATGCTTGGCGAACAACAATTAGAATGGTTAATTGAAGCGTTAGGAAATTCCTATGCACCATTCAAAATGATTGCTATCGGAAGTCAAGTGTTGAATAGCGAAGGTAAATCTGAAAATTATGCTCGTTATGAAAAAGAACAGGCTTACTTATTAAAACGTTTGGAAGAAGAAAATATTCGAGGTGTAATTTTCTTAACTGGCGATAGACATCACACAGAACTAAGCCGAGTTGAATCGGAGAACGGTTATGTAATCTATGATTTGACCGTTTCTGCATTGACTTCGGGTACAAATACTCGTGCAGACAAAGAACCCAATAAAAATCGTGTTGACGGAACATTAGCAATGCAACATAATTTTGCAATGGTCGAAGTAACAGGAAAACGCAAAGAACGAGTGTTGACAATTACGATTCATGATAAAGATGGTGGAGAGTTGTGGACTCGTAAAATTGATTCCGCAGAGTTTTGGAAGAAAAAGTAATGATTTTCTCCAAATTTTACTATGTCGATTAAAAAAATGGCTCTTTATGATTCTATGTGGTTTACAGTAGCGGCTGCTTTAGCTGCCGTATGAGTTTGTGATATTTTCGGCAGCCCCGAGGACTCGGGGCCGTTACTTAGCATCAAAATATTCAAAACCACGTAAAATCATAAAGA
>JBGCFH010000417.1:0-33384 GCA_045106825.1 Saprospiraceae bacterium
CAACTGTCTGTAAATGAGCTTTTAAGGCTTCAAAGTCCTTTTTATCAAGTTGATTAACTGCCTCAATAATAAGAGATAAAGTATCTGACATTTTGTAATATTTTTAATTAAACAATACATTTAATTAACAAAATATCAGCATCAAAAATTCATTTTCAAAGAACTATTTTTAAATATAAAACACTAATGATCAAATGATTATAAAGTTTTTTACAAGTAATATTACTACCTACAAAATTTCAAAGTATAGCAAAAACTAATAACAAAGGTGTATGATATAAAAATCATGCACCTTTGTTCATTTCAATTGGTATCTTATAATAATCCTTTAAGTCCTTTAATAATTTTATATTTCTAAGTCGATCAGGAGTTTCATCAATTAACTTTTGTAACTTCCTTATATATTGATTTCGGTTTGTATCCAGCCATTTTGAGACATAAAACAAGACATGAATCGTGAAATCATTTTCAGGATTAACAGTTATTTTACCAGTTTTCTTTCGATAATATCGGTAACTATTTTCTAATTCTTCATAATTGCCAAGATTAAAATATGCAGAAATAATGACGGTAAATATAGGATCAATATAGGCGTGAAAAGGAGTTTGTTGATAATAGAACAATAAACTTTCAAGTAAGTCAATTGCTTTTTTGTTGTCTTTATTATTACCTAACAAGAGTAGACAACTGTAAACATTCGTAATACCAATGTGTTTTTGTTCTGTATTTTTGACTTCATCTTTCTCCAAAAGTCGCTCACAAGTATTATATAAAACATTAAGTTTTGTTGAAATATCTTCAGGCAAAGTTTCTAAATGATTTTCTTTAAATGCTGTATTATAATTGCTGGACAAGTAACTGGCTTGTACAGCAATCGAGAATAATTCTGGCTGCGAGGCAAAGTTTTTCCAGAAATGCGTTTCCTTTGCATCTTCCAATATTTTGGATGCCAAATCTATGACTCGGCTATCATCTATATTTCGAATCAATGCACGAAGTTTTAGATAAGTTACTCGATAATCCAAATCTTCAAGATAAGGGAAAACCAAATAATCGTTATTATTCAGTAATTTTTCCAAATACTCAATCTGCTCAAAAATTTTTTTATCAAAGAAAGTTTCTACATTAAAAAAATTCAAACCATGCAAGTAAAAATAACGGCTTAATGCTTGTACAACAAGACTTTCACTATTAAAATAAGGCTTATAATAACCTAATATTTTCTCAATATCGGTATTCGTTTTGGGCTTACTTTTTACACTAAATTGCTCTTGTCGATACAGATACATTTGATTCACAGACAAACGATGCGTAATCACTCGTGTTTGCTGCTCATACATTTTGATAACATCTTTAATATTTTCTTGAAGCTCATTTTGTAACGCTAATATATTTAAAGTAGAAATCTGAGTATTAAAATCCTCTATCTTTTCACTAATATCAAGTGTCGCATTTAGATACAAAATAGCTTTTTCCAGATTTCCTTCATTAATTAATCGCTGAACTTTACTAATATTATGATATAAATAATCAGGATAATTACGGCTTAAAAAACGTGTCAATTTAAATGTATAATGAGCTAATTGAAAAAACTTTTTCTTCGTCTTTTCTTCGTTCGGATCATCGTCTATATATACCATTTCACAAAACTCTTCCGTCGATTGTTTGACCTCAATAGAACGATCAATACAATCAATCAAAACCAACGGATAATACGAGCGAACACTAATATTCTTGACATATTCCCTGAAGGTATCGAAATGATAATCATCTAAGAGTTTAATGACTTTTTCGATTTGTAACATTCCCAAATTTTAAGTGCAGTAGAATATTACAAATATAGTAAAATAAACCTATGAAATTTTGACCTGTTTTACACTTTAATATAAAATTCTCTTCCATAAATATTTTCAATGCTCACTATTCTATCTTTCAATTTATTATTGACAAAAATCAAAACGATGGTGAATATGAATTAGTAAAATAACGATATCATTCTAAATAGTTTTACAAAACCATAATCCATTATCTAATAGCAATTTTACATGTCACGAAAATCCCATTTTATTTTATTTTCTTATTTTGGGAATTTTTCTCAAAACAAGCACTTTTAAATTAGTATTTATTGTTATTTTTTTGAGAAATAAATTTATTTTTAATTTTATTAAAAAACAAAATACTATAAATCAGATTATTAAACATTCAATTTTACATAATTTATTGAATTGACTTTTTTTCAGTATGATTTTGGAAAATTACATATCAAACGGTAATGTAATTTTAAAACTAAAACAACTGCTATCATGATTAATAAATTACTTTGTATAACATTATTTTTTGTATGTCTAACATCTATTAGTTACGCTCAAAATTTTCAACAAAAAAGCAATCAACAAGAAACTTCGTTTGAATTTATCAATAAAGATTACAAAGTAACTTGGGTCCTTCAGAGTGGAAAATATGGTTTAATAGATACGAAAACAAAAGACTTTATCATTTCTCCAATTTATGATGAAGCAGAAATGTATCACAAAAACTATTCATTAATCAAAAAAGATGGCAAATATGGATTTATTAATCATAAAGGTGAGACAATCACTGAAGTCCAATATACAGCAGCGAAACATCATAATGACAAATTAATTTTGGTAGAGAAAGAAGGCAAATTTACATTTTTAGAAAAAATTTCTCTTACTGGTAGAATGTTCGATTTTGTAGAAAATCTTGAACTTAATGTAGAATATGATATGGTTATCAATTCTTATTCGGACGAATATTCAATTGTTATGCGTGATGGAAAATATGGTTATATTAATGAATATGGTGAGAAAATTATTCCATTAGAATATGATGAAGTTACTTTATTTGATGGTCAATTTGCAGCAGTTAAAAAAGGAAATAAATGGGGCGCAATTGATAGAAATAATGGTAAAATAATTGATTTCAAATACCAAGAAATGCGTTCGTTTTATGGTGAGAAAGTAGCAGTTAAAAAAGGAAATAAATGGGGAATTATTGATAGTCAAGAAAAAGTTATACTTCCTATTGAATATAAATATATTTCTAACTTCAATACAGATAATATTGCTTTAGTGAAAAACGGTAAATTTTGGGGAGCTATCGATAAAGCTGGAAAAACGGTTATTGATTTTAAATATGATTTTGATACCGATTATATTGATTTACTTCAACTGACAGATGGTTTTGTTTGGCTTAAAAAAGATGGCTTTTGGGGAACAGTAGATTTGAATCAAAATGTCGTTATTCCATTTAAATATAATAATATTCAAACTATTGAAGGCGATAGAATCACAGTAGAAGAAGAAGGACAAATTAAAGTTATTAATGAGTCAGGCGAATACGTAAACAAGTATTCTAAATAAAAGGAATTGTTTTAGAACCTTAATAATTTATACACTGAAAATCAAAATTTTACATAAAATTACTAAATCATCATTTCATGATTTTAAGAAAAAAAGCTCATCTTACGATGAGCTTTAGTATTTGTAAATACAACTATGGAATGAATATCAACTGTTATGAATTTTAATGTTTGAATGTAAAATAAAACACTTAAACAATCAAACATTAAAACGCTTCTCCAATTCCTTCCGTTTTCATTTTTAATTTGATGTCATCTAAAACAGTAATATCTTCAATCGTTGACGGTGGTGAAAACGGTTTGCCATCAGCAATATATCGCATGATTTTACGAAGGATTTTTCCAGAACGAGTTTTTGGTAAACGTTCAACAACCGTTGCTCTTTTGAAATACGCTACTGGCCCAACCGTACTTCTCACCATTTTGATTAATTCTTTTTCTAAATCTTCTACTGAAATATCAACGTTCTGCTTCAAAACGACAAAGCCAACAGGAATTTGACCACGCAACTCTTCTTCAATTCCAATGACGCAACATTCTGCAACTGCTTCATGACTGGCAACAACTTCTTCCATCTCAGCAGTCGATAAGCGATGTCCTGCAACATTGATAATATCATCAATCCGACCTGTGATAAACACATATCCATCTTCGTCAATATATCCGCCATCACCCGAGAAATAGTAGCCTTCATGTTTTGACAAATACGATTTTTGAAAACGTACATCGTCATTCCAAAGTGTTGGTAAACAACCTGGAGGAAGTGGTAATTTGACCATCACAGCACCTTCTTCATTTGCTCCTAATTGACTGCCATCTTCTCCTAAGACTTGAATATCGTAACCAGGAACTGGCTTCGTTGCCGAACCAGGTTTTGTTTCATGCAAATCAAAACCTGCCATATTTGCCAACATTGGCCAGCCAGATTCGGTTTGCCACCAATGGTCAATCACTGGAACTCCAGCTAAGTTTTTCAACCAGTTATAAGTCGCAACATCGCAACGTTCACCTGCTAAGAATAAATATTTTAAAGAAGAAGTATCATAGTTTTGGAATAATTTACCTTCAGAATCTTCTTTTTTAATCGCACGAAAAGCAGTTGGAGCAGTAAATAAAACTTTAACTTTATGATCTTGAATCACACGCCAAAATGTTCCTGCGTCTGGTGTTCTTACAGGTTTTCCTTCAAATAGAATCGTCGTACAACCATGAATCAATGGTGCATAAAGGATGTAAGAATGTCCAACAACCCAACCAACATCCGAAGCTGCCCAATAAACATCGCCCGAATCAATTCCATAAACGTGCTTCATACTATATTTCAAAGCAACGGCATGTCCGCCATTATCACGTACAATTCCTTTCGGAACACCAGTTGTACCAGAAGTGTAAAGAATGTATAATGGATCCGTCGCATCGACTTCAACACAAGGTTGTGGCGTTGCTTTTGCTACCAATGCTTCCCAATCATAATCACGACCTTCTTGCATTTCAGCTTTTATAAAATCCCGCTGAAACATAACAACAGCCAAAGGTTTGTGTGTTGCTTCTTCGATTCCTTTATCAATTGTCGGCTTGTAAGCAATTACTTTTTTGACTTCTAATCCGCCGCTTGCCGCTAAAATCACCTTTGGTTTTGCATCATCAATCCGAATCGCCAATTCGTGTGGAGCAAATCCACCAAAAACCACCGAATGAACTGCACCAATTCTTGCACAAGCCAGCATCGCAATTGCTACACGAGGAATCATCGGCATATAAATCACGACTCGATCACCTTTCTCAACACCTAAATCAGTCAAAACACCAGCGAACTTTGCAACTTCGTCACGAAGTTCATTGTAAGTATATTTTTTAACGGTATTCGTTACAGGCGAATCATAAATAATTGCCGTTTGCTCACCTCGACCATTTTCAATATGATAATCTAATGCTAAGTAAGCCGTGTTCATTTTACCACCTTTGAACCAACGGTAAAAACCATTTTCGTCCGTTGATAAAGCTTGAGTTGGCGATTTGTACCAACCTAATTTGTTCGCTTGTTCCAACCAAAACTCCTCTGGTTGTTCAAGGCTTCGTTGATATGCTGAAGAATAGGTCATTTTTGGTTTCTTGTTACTTGATGCTGGCTACTGATTTTAGTAACCAGCATCTTTCTTGTTAGTGAATTTTGTGATAATATAGCTTATAGATTGAGGGTTAAAATTTTATTCAAGGATTAAAATCTCAAAAAATCGTCATTGCGGGCAACGACCCGTAATCTCCTAAACATTCAAGACAAAATTAGAACTAAGTACAATTCAAAACCTATCGTTCCAAAAGTCTTAAATAATTTCATTCACCATCAAACCTTAACTTTTTACGAATTTTTATTTTATCAAAAAGTAAGGTTTAATTGAGAAGTATTATTCTAACATTCTGCAAGGTTTGGTTTTTCTTAGTAGTTATTCTAAAATTAGCCAATAATCGTTTAGGAGATTCCCCCGAATTCTCGGGGTCGGAATGACGGACTTTATTTAGATTTTTATTTGATAATAGATTAAATATTTTTTAAAACATCTAAATATATAAATATTTAGATGTTTTAAAATAAAGAAAAATGCCATCACAAAAGATGACATCTTCCTTTAATAGTTTAACCAATTAAACCAAAGCATTATTCTTAATTTCCTCAACCACTTCTGGATTGAGTAATGTTGAAATATCTCCTAAACTATCAGCTGTTCCATCAGCGACTTTTCTTAAAATACGACGCATGATTTTACCTGATCGTGTTTTTGGTAAACCGCTAACGATTTGAATTTTGTCTGGTTTTGCGATTGGCCCGATAACCTTTCTCACAACAGCAACAATCTCCTTACGAAAAGCATCTACATCTTTTACTTCATGATTTGCAATCACATAAGCATAAATACCTTGTCCTTTAATATCGTGTGGATAACCAACAACAGCGGATTCGACGACATTATCATGTTCATTAATTGCATTTTCGACTTCTGCCGTTCCCATTCTGTGACCTGAAACATTGATAACATCATCTACACGTCCGATAATTCTATACAATCCATCAGCATTTCGTCTTGCTCCGTCTCCTGTAAAATACAAATCTTTGAAGGCAGAAAAGTAAGTTTGACGACAACGTTCGTGATCACCATAAGTTGTACGTAATATTGAAGGCCAAGGGAATTTAACGCAAAGTAAACCTTCGACATCATTTCCTTCTACTTCATTACCAGCAGCATCCATCAAACAAAGTTGAACACCAGGAAGTGGTGTTGCAGCATGACAAGGTTCAAACGGAGTAGAACCTGGCAATGATGAAATCATAATTCCACCAGTTTCTGTTTGCCACCAAGTATCTACTAATGGACAATTTCCACCTCCAACTTTTTCATCGTACCAATGCCAAGCTTCTGCATTAATCGGTTCACCTACCGAACCAATTACTTTCAAGCTACTCAAATCATATTTTTCAACCCATTCATCACCTTTTGCCATCAATGCACGGATTGCAGTCGGTGCTGTGTAAAACTGATTTACTTTATATTTCTCGCAAATTTCCCAAAAACGTCCTGCATCTGGGAAAGTCGGAACACCTTCAAACATCATTGTTGTTGCACCAGATAAAAGTGGTCCATAAACAATGTAAGAATGACCTGTAATCCAACCAATATCTGCTGTACACCAATACACATCTCCTGGATCATATTGGAAAACATTCTGAAATGAATATGAAGTATACACCATATAACCACCACAAGTATGAACGACACCTTTTGGTTTTCCTGTCGAGCCAGAAGTATAAAGAATGAATAACATATCTTCTGCATCCATTTCTTCTGCTGGACAATCGGTGCTTTGTCCTTGAATTGCTTCGTGCCACCAAATATCACGACCTTCAGCCATTGTTACATCTGCACCAGTTCTTTTATAAACAATAACCGTTTCTATAGAATCACAACCTTGTTCTAATGCTGCATCAACAACAGCTTTTACAGGAATATCCTTTTTTCCACGATAGTTTCCGTCAGAGCAAATGACTGCTTTACAAGTCGCATCTTTGATTCTATCCGCTAAAGCGGTCGCAGAAAAACCTGCAAAGACAACAGAGTGAATCGCACCAATTCTTGCACAAGCTAAGACTGCAATGGCTAATTCGGCAACCATCGGCATATAGAAACAAACTCGGTCGCCTTTGCCGATTCCCTGTGCTTTCAGCATATTTGCTGTGCGACAAACTTCAGCGTGTAATTCTTTATAAGTATATTCTACAGCGTCTTCATTCGGATCATTTGCCACCCAAAGAATCGCAGTTTGATCACCTCGTTCTTCTAAATGTCTGTCTAAACAATTTTCTGTGATGTTCATTTTTCCGTTGGTGAACCATTTTACATTTGGTTCTGAAAAATTCCAATCTAATACTTTATCATATTTTTTCTTCCATGTAAAAGTATCAGCGATTCCACCCCAAAATGCTTCTGGATTTTCTACACTTTGTTGATAGTATTTTTGATAATCTTCAGGTGTTTTAATTCTTATCATGATTATATTTGATTTTTTTTGGTTAACTCATATAGCTTTTACATATTTTTAAAAAAATATACTGTATCTATTTTGAGAATAATCTTTTGATTATGGTTCAAAATTAATACAAAATTTTTTAAAAATCAAAATATATAGATATATAAATATGTTTTTTGATTTTTGTCATCCAAATTGAATTATTTCTTCGATTGTCATAACCAGTTTATCATTATCAAATGGTTTTGTCAAATACAAATCACCGCCATTGGAGTAACCTTGCATTTTGTCTTTAGTTGTACCTTTAGCTGTTAAGAAAACGATTTGAATATCTGAGAAACCGACTGTTGTCCGAATCTTTTTTGCTACTTCAAATCCTGTCATACCAGGCATCATTACGTCTAAAACTATAAGATTTGGTTTAAAACTATTTAATTTTTCTAAAGCTTCTGTACCATTATAAGCTTTCTCGATTTCAAAACCTTTTTGACTGAGTAAAAAATCAATTGCTAAGACAATATTTGGTTCATCATCTACTATTAATACTTTTGGTTTTTGCATTACTTTACTTGATTTATTGGTTATTTATAGAATAAATTTACATCAAAAGATGATTTTACAAAATGATATTCATCATTTTTAATATAAATAAGGCTACAAGTTAAGTAAAATATAGTTTTATATATAGATAATTAAATGTTTAGATATTTATTTAAGTAATTTAATAATAAATGTAGTTCCTTTTTGTGGTGAGCTATCGACTTCAATCGTTCCATTAAATTTGTCAATAATGTTTTTAACGATTGCGAGCCCTAAACCTGAGCCTTCGTATTTTCCTTTATTATGTAATTTTTTAAACATTTTAAATACATGTTCATGATATTTCGGTTCAATACCGATTCCATTATCTTTTATCTCAAAAATATGTTTATTTGAAGTAGATTTATAATTAATATGAACTGTTGGAATATCCGAATGATTAAACTTTAAACCATTCTCAATTACATTTTTCAATACAATAAAAAGCATAGAACCATTACTTTGAATTGTTGGTAAATTTTCATAAATAATTTCACCATTGATTTCGTTTAAGTACGTTTCTAAGTTTGATTCTACATTTTGGACAATCGTATTTACATTTGTTTCTGTTGTTTCAATTGTTTCATTTTGTCCGATTTGAGTGTATTTCATGATATCTTCAGTCAAGTTATAAAGTTGTCGGACACCATCATTTACTAAAGCAAAATATGGTTTGAAATTATCTTTATGTTCCTTCGGTAATTTATGGCGAATCAAACCAATTGTATTGCCAATACTTCGAATCGGTTCTTTGATGTCATGTGAAGCGATGTAAGAGAATTGTTGTAATGCTTCATTTTGTTGTTGCAATCGTTGATTTAATTGTTTTAATCGTCGATTATTTCGAACTTGAGTAAAAACGATACTTCCCAAAAGTAAAAATATTGCTATAATGATTGCTTTATATAATCGCTGTCGTTGCTTTTTAATCTTCTCTTCAAATTGATTTCGTTCTATAGTTTGTTCTTGCTCGAATTTATAATTTAGTAATTCTGTAGTCAATTGATAGGTTGTATTTTTCTCTTTTTCAGTTTCAAAATGAGAAACATTTAGCTGTGATAATTCATAAGCCTGTTTATAGTTTCCTTCCTTTACATAGACTTTGGCTAAAATCGTATTATTTTTCGTGTCGATATAACTTATAAATTCTCTTGCTTTTATCGCATGAAATTTAGCTTGTTTGTAATTTCTTTTTTGATACATCAACTTTGCCATTCCTGTATGAGTTTCTCCTAACTCTTTCAATTCATTTTGCTTTTTACTTATTTCAATTCCTTGATTAAAAAAATATTCAGCAGAATCCAGTTGATTTGTTTCGAGATATGCAATACCTAATGTGTAATAAACATAACCAAATGCTTGAGTAATATTTCTTGTATTTTTAAGTTCGATAGCTTCGTAACAAGTCTTGATAACGGCTTCATAATCTTTGCTTTCCGCTTGACCAAACATCATTCCGTACAAAGAAAATAATTCACTTTTATAATCCTTTTCCTCTTTTGCTTTTTGTCTTAATTCTACTTGAATTTGATTATATCGTTCGTAGTCTTTTAATATAAAATAGATTGAAGATAAAGCACGATTGACTTCATCCAAACGCTCCTTATAGTGTAGAAAAATCTTTTTCGATTTGAGTAAATATTTTAGAGCTTTGATGAAACTGTGTTGCTCTTGATAGTATGTTCCGAGGCTATAATAATAATTGCCCATCAATAAACTTGTGGTATCATTTCCAATCAATTGACGTGCTTTATCTAAGTAAGACTTTCCTTTTTCAACTCGACCTAAACGAATTGAAAGTCCATATTTATTAATATAAAGTTTTATTTCATCATCATCTGTTGCATATTTCAGACTTTCACTATACAGAGAATCAGCGATTTCATAATATCCTTGATTATCTTTTGCAACACCTGCAAGGTCGTATACTGTCGCAAAATATTCATTTTCGTTGATTGAATTAGCTAATAGAATTGCTTTTTTGATAAACAAATCTACACTATCCCAGTTTCGTTTATCATTGTAAGCATTCGCTAATTTTAGATTAATATCAAACTTAGTTTTAGTATCTTTTACATTATCTTGGAGATGCAAAAGGCTATCTATATTTTGAGCATATAGTGGGAAAATTAATATTAAAACTAATAATGTAAAGAGTAATTTTCGTGTATTCGGCATCATAGAATTATTACTATTTGATTGCATATCCTATATATACCACAATTATTCCAAAGACATTATCAACAAAAAAATATCAACTAAATAACGGTAACTGTATAATAAACGTTGCACCTTGTTCTACTTCACTTTCTACACTCAACGTTCCTTTATGACTTTCGATGATTTTTTTAGAAATTGATAAGCCCAAACCACTTCCTTTTGGTTTTCCTTTTTGATTATCATTGATTTGCGTAAAACGGTCAAATATTATTTTTTGATCTTTCTTACTGATACCTTTTCCATTGTCTTTTACTTTCAAGATAGCAATATGATTTTCTACTTCTAAGACCACTGTAACTTTTCCGTTATCTTCATTACAAAACTTCAAAGCGTTTGAGAGCAAATTGATAATAACTTGTAGAATCTGGTCATTATTTCCAATAATTTGTAAACGCTTCGGATAGATATTTTTACCCAAATCAATATTTCGTTCATTGGCAACAGCCGAAATATTTGTAATCGCACGATTAATTATTTGACGGAAGTCAATAACTTCTTTTGGGTATTCTTTGTCTTGTAATTCTAATTTTTCTAAATCTAATACTTGATTAATTAATCGAGTGATACGTTCACTTTCATTCACGATGATATTCAAAAATTCTGCTCGTTTGGCTTTCTCCAATGTTGGATTATCAGACAAAATCCGAGATAAGGCTTTGATGGAAGTAATTGGTGTTCGTAGTTCGTGTGTAACGGTCGTGATAAAGTCATCTTTGAGTTCATCCAATTCTTTGAGGCGTTCATTTGCTGATTTAAGTTCTTTTGTTGTTTGTTCGAGTTCTTGTGATTTCTTTTCTAATGCTTGACTGTAACTCATGATTTCTTGTGTTTGGTCAAGGATTCGCATCACTTCTTCCAATGAAATCGGATCTTCTTTTACAATCGAAGCCAACAAAATACGGGCAGAAGCTGCACCGATTGCACCTGCTAAGGTATTTTCAATATGATTAATAAAATCTGCATCAATTGTTTTTGTTTTGGTCAGGTTGATATGATTATTTAAAGCATAAGTTCGTAGCAGGTTTTCGCCTCGCTGATTACCCAAAAATCGTTTTACTAATATTTCAGCATCGTATAATGAAGCGGTTCGTTTTAAAACTTCCTGTGTTGGTGTTTCTTTTATATATTTATAAATATCTACAAAAATATTAGCTTGTCGATGTTCGATTGGTGTAGGAATAGTCATTAAAGAAACAACGAGGTAAGTAGAAATATTAAAAAATAAACTCCAAAAAGCAGCTTGTGTAATTGGTGAGACATCAGTCATTCCAAACAAAGCATTAGGTTTTAATATTTCGATACCAAACAAACCATTCTCCACAAAACTATTTGATAAGAAGCCTACTTCTGCCAGTGTCGGTAATGGCAAGGTATACGCCCAAATTACAAAACCGACTAACAAGCCCCAAAATGCTCCTTTTCGAGTTGCTCGTTTCCAGTAGATTCCTCCAATAACAACTGGTGCAAATTGGGCAACAGCCGTAAATGAAATCAAGCCAATAGATACCAAAGCGTACTCTGCACTAATTGCTTTAAAGTAAGTATATGCTGCAATTAAAATCAGCACAATACTCATTCGACGGATTAATAATAAACGACTTACCGACAAAGTATCTTCTCGAACTTCTTCTTGATAAGGTGATAATTTTAAAAAAATAGGTAAGAAAATATTATTACTCAACATGATGCTTAACGCAATGGTCGCTACAATCACCATACTTGTCGCTGCGGACAAACCGCCCAAAAAGACAATTAAGGCTAATCCGTTTTTGTTGTAAGCCATTGGCAAGTTCAAAATATGCATATCTGCATCGCTATTCGCAAAATGCATTTCGCCACCAAAAGCAATTGGTAATACAAAAACATTAATAACTAAAAGATATAATGGAAATAACCACATTGCTTTGTTGAGATGCTTTGAGGAAGTATTTTCTACGACATTCATATGGAACTGTCGTGGCAACAACAGAATGGCAAACATGGATAATATCATCAACCAACTCCATTCCCAACCATTAATATTAGAACTGTTTAAGCTGTATAAATCTTGTAAGGCTTCGTTTTCGGCTGCTTTCGCAAATATGTCTGTGAAGCCATTATAGACAAAGAACGTAACAAAAATACCAACAACTACAAAGGCTATTAATTTTACAATAGACTCAAACGCAATTGCTGCCACCAAACCTTCGTGACGTTCTGTAGCTTCTAAGTGTCTTGCTCCAAAAAAAATGGTAAATACACCTAAAAGAATCGTTATATAATGAGAAGTATCTAAATAAATTGTTTCTGTAATAACTTCATTTACAACATGTGTTTGAGTCAGTACATCAAAACTTGTCGCTATCGCTTTGAGCTGAATAGAGATGTAAGGAATGATACCAACAACGGCTACAAGCGTTGCTAATACGCCTAATTGTGTGCTTTTGCCATATCGAGCAGAGATAAAATCAGCAATCGACGTGATGCGTTCTCGTTTACTGATTAGAATGATTTTTCGTAATAATAGTAGCCAAAGTGGAGCGGTCAAAGTTGGCCCTAAATAGATGGGTAAAAATCCTGCACCAGCCGATGCTGCTCTTCCGACACTTCCGTAAAATGTCCAAGCAGTACAAAAAACGGCCATTGATAACGCATAAACATATGGATTGCTGACAATACTCTTGCCTTGTGTCGCTTTGCGTTCGCTATAATACGCAACACCAAACAAAATACTCAAATAAGTTAATCCTGATGCTATGACAATCCAAATATTCATACTTTGGTTTCTGTTTTCTTGATACAGGTTACTTATTTTTCTTATTAGAAATCAAATACATAATGACAATTAATAATGCCCAGGCTAAAAATAAGTAAAAGTATAAAGAAGGAATGCCTAATAACATTCCATTTTCACTAAAAATCCCAATGATAGGGAAATTTAGTAGCAATGCAAACAGTAAGAAAATTCCGATTAATTTGGAATTTCGGTCATTTCCCATAATTGATGTTTGATTGTCGAATTGCATTGTTTTGTATTGTTATAAAACCGTGTCGGTTTTATAAAATCGACACGGTTTATCATTACTAATTTTTGAACAATGAAACTAACATTTTTTTGTTAGAAAGGAATTCTAAAAGGAAGGAAATAGAGAATATTAACAAGCTATTTACGCTTTTTTAAATACATCTTCAAACCAAAACCATTCAGGATTCAAGATTTTTGATTTAATCAATGCCCAAAGAAAAAATAAAAAGAAGATTCCAATGACCATTGACATCATTACGCTTCCTAAAAGTTGGGCTTCAAATAAAAATCTCCAAATTAGTGTTCCAAAAAGATAAAGCACCACAAAAATACGTGATACGGTTCGGTTTAATTGTAAGAATTTCATGGTTTATTTGGTTTGAATGTTTAATCAAGTGTTTGAATGTTTGAATGTTTGAATGTTAAAAATAACACTCGAACATTCAAACACTCGAACAATTAAACATAAATATTAATGTGCGTGAGCTTCACCTGCACCACTTGGGATACGAATATCCTCAACGATTTGCTGTACATCAGCTGGTGGAGCTGGTGTAAATCTTGAAACTGCGATAGATACAACGAAGTTGACAACCATTGCAATCGTACCAAATCCTTCTGGAGAAATACCAAACCACCAATCTTCTGGTGTTGTTTCACCAAATACTCCGAATTTGAATTTCAACATATACCACATCATCAATGAAATACCGACAATCATACCTGCGATTGCACCTTCTTTATTCATTCGTTTTGAGAAGATACCCAAAATAATAGCAGGGAAGAATGAAGCGGCTGCCAAACCAAATGCTAAGGCAACGACGGCGGCAACGAATCCTGGTGGATTTATACCAAAATAACCTGCGACACAAACCGCAACTGCTGCTGCACCTCTCGCCCAAATTAACTCTTCTTTCTCTGTCATATTAGGCTTAAATTGTTTCTTAATTAAATCGTGAGAAACGGAAGCCGAAATTACTAATAATAAACCTGCTGCTGTTGATAATGCGGCAGCTAAACCACCTGCTGCAACTAATGCGATAACCCAAGCTGGTAAGTTCGCAATCTCAGGATTTGCCAATACCATAATATCACGGTCAATTGTCAATTCGTTTCCTGCCCAACCTTTTTCAGCTGTTGCTGCTGCTGCATATTCTTCGTTCTTATCGTTGTAGTATTGAATTTTTCCGTCACCATTTTTATCCTCAAAAGTCAATAAACCAGTTTTTTCCCAGTTACCGAACCATTCTGGCATTTCTGCATATTCTTTATTATTAATCGTATTAATCAAGTTTGTACGAGCAAACGCTGCAATTGCAGGAGCTGTTGTATAAAGAATAGCGATAAATACTAACGCATAACCTGCTGAAATACGAGCATCTTTTACTCTCGGTACTGTAAAGAAACGTACAATTACGTGTGGTAAACCTGCTGTACCAACCATCAAAGCGAATGTAATCGCAAAGACATCAATGAGCGACTTTGTACCCGAGGTATATTCTGCAAAACCTAACTCAGCGTGTAAACCATCTAACTTGTCCAGCAAATATCCGCCATCAGCAACACTTCCACCGAAACCTAATTGTGGAATTGGATTTCCTGTCATTTGAATAGAGATGAAAATCGCAGGTACCATGAATGCGAAAATCAATACACAATATTGAGCTACTTGTGTGTAAGTAATACCTTTCATTCCACCTAAAACAGCGTAGAAGAATACAATACACATACCGATAATTACACCTAAGTTAATCGGTACATTCAGGAAACGAGAGAATACAACACCAACTCCACGCATCTGACCTGCTACATAAGTAAATGAAACTAATAAGGCACAAATTACTGCAACGGTACGAGCTGTGTTTGAGTAATATCTATCTCCAATAAAATCGGGAACGGTAAACTTACCAAACTTCCGCAGATAAGGAGCAAGTAAAAGTGCAAGGAGAACATATCCACCTGTCCAACCCATTAAGAAAACTGCACCATCATAACCCATAAATGAGATAAGACCTGCCATTGAGATAAATGAAGCGGCTGACATCCAATCGGCTGCCGTTGCCATACCATTTGCTAAAGGCGAAACGCCACCACCAGCAACATAAAAATCTTTCGTAGAACCTGCTCGAGACCAAATTGCAATCCCTATATATAAGGCAAATGTTAATCCTACGATTACATACGTCCAAGTTTGAACACTCATCGTTTTATTATTTTGAATAATTATCAATTAGATATTAGACCGTTTCACTATTAGATAGTAGACGTTAGATTTTCGTCTATTCTTTATTTTTATAATTGTCTAAATAGTTGATAATCAATTTTTTTAAATTAATTTTATTTGGTTAATCGTTTTTATAATTGTTCCCGAAAAATCGGGATTTCGCTTTCGCTCAACAATTAATTTTATTCATCTACGCCATACTTTTTATCTAACTTATTCATTAAGCTAACATAGACAAAAATCAAGGCAACGAAGACATAAATTGAACCTTGTTGAGCGAACCAGAAGCCTAATTTGAAGCCTCCAATTTTGATGTTATTCAAGCTATCAGCGAAGATAATTCCTAAGCCGTAAGATGCGATGAACCATACAGAAAGTAGAATCACTAAATACCGCAGATTCTCTTTCCAGTATTCTTTTAAGTTTTTTTCAGACATGATTTATTTGGTTTTTTATTTAAAATTTGTGTTGATGTGTTGATGTGTTGATGTGTTGATGTGTTGATGTGTTGATGTTCGAGTTTTATAAAGTTGAATTCTTAAAACATCAACATTATTACTATTTTTTAATTTAGTTTCAATGTTATATTGTTACAACATCAACACAATAACACATCAACATATTATTTTTATAAGAACATGTGCATTTGTAAACGTAATTGTGAAACGTCAGCAGCTCCGTTACTTAATTGATTTTGAATAGAATGATATTCTAATGTGAATTTAGCAAAATGACCATTTAAGTAATAGTTGACACCTGCATTAATCGCTGTAACTGGATCAGGATAACCATCGTAGTTTCCTTGTTGAAATGCAATATAAGGCATCATCTTCGCAGATTTGATATAATATCCTGCGTGAGCATAAATATTATTTCCTGTTCCTGCCCAGCGTGCAACGAAATCAGGTCCATAATTGAAACGCATGAAAGAGGTATAGAAATTCAATGCTCCACTTTCTGTTGGTAATTCTAAAAACACATCACCAGCAAAGTGTGCTACATTTTCATCTGCACCTGTAACATTGTTTTTAGCACCGTTTGGTTGAGCAAAGAAACCTGCACCAATATTTAATACTTTCTTTTTACCCATATAAGTACCAACTTTATAAGGTAATTTGTTTGATTCTTTATCCCAAAGTTGGTATTCGAAGTAACCTTCTACAACGCCATTTCCTGTACCATTGATAGAAATTGTTGTATCACCATTATAACTTGTTGCACCTCTTAAAGCATTATCGGGATTCATTCTCTGATTTACAGCTAAACGATATTGAAACTTATCACCTAAAGTTCCTTTTGCATAAAATCCTAAGTGACGAGCAAACTGATCGGTGTTTCCTAATGAATGCCAATGTGCGAAAGGACGAGATTGATCCATTGTCATAAAATTCAATGTAGATTGATTCGACAAACGAGTCATACCTTTCCAGTAATGTAAGCCACCACCAATGTATAATTCGTCCGCAACTTTAAATTCTCCCCAAGCATCATGCAAGAATAATTGAGGTGCATTGCCATTATTTCCTAAAGAAGTCAAATTACTTGGTGTCAAACCATTCAAACCCCAATGTGTCAATATTAAGAAGCGAGGAGAAATCTGTGCAAACGCTAAAAAACGAGAACGACGAATACTCGGTGTAACTGAAAAATCACTTGTATTATCTGACAAATTATTAGAAGTCGCCCAGATTTGATGCCACATGATGAAGCGTACATATTTGCTCCCATCTTCATTCAAATTTAATTTTAATGGCTTGTAAGAATGGTCAACATCATCTTGTGCTGAAAGTGTTGTGCTTAAGAGCAAACAACAAAACATCAATAAGCCAATGTGTAGTTTTAATTTCATGATATTTGGTTTTATAATTTAGAGTTGGTTTATGTATAATAAGATAACTATTCTCATATCTCGATATAAAAGTATATAGATATTTATATATTTCAAAATAAATTTTTAATTTTTTGTTAAAAAACAATTTTTAAATGGTGTTTGATGATATAATTGATAGAAAATTTAGGGACTTAAATATTGTACTTTAAATGAGTTTGGAGTAAATATATATCTAAAAATTGGTTAGAAAGGAGTATAAATGAATAAGGTTTACTATCTCAATTTTTTTGAAATAGCAAACCTTATTTTAGATATAAAATGATTATGCAAATTCCTTTTTCTCTGTACCAATTATAGACTGAATAATCCAAGCGAAGAAAACGACTAATACACAGCCGATTAAATTCAACCACAAATATTCTAATTTGATAATGCCATAACTATTTAGTGTAAACGTACTAATAATCATTATTTCTCCGATAATACCAGCATAAAATACTGCTCGTCCACCGATTTTTTTGAAGAAAAAAGCAACGATAAAAACGCCTAAAATTGTTCCATAGAATAATGAACCAATGATATTGACAGCTTCAATTAAGTTATCAAACAAAGAAACGGATGCTGCAAAGATTAAAGCAATTCCGCCCCAAAGTATCGTAAACCATTTGGAAGCATTAAAATAATGTTCGCTTTGTTCGTTTGGTCTGAATGACCGTTTGTACAAATCCATCGTTGTTGTTGTTGATAAGGCATTAAGTTCGGCAGCAGTTGAGGACATTGCCGCAGAAAAAATCACTGCTAACAACAAGCCAACTAATCCTGCTGGTAAATTATTCATTACGAAAGTAATAAATACAAAATCGGCTTCTCTTGATGAATCATCAACTTCTTTGATAAGTGTTTGTACGTCTTCGTTGTTTTTTTTGTAGGCTTGTTGTAGCGTATTTACTTCGTTTTGTGCCGTTGTGATTGCCGCTTCATCGCCTCTTTTCATTACTTCTACTAAGTTAAAAACAGCCGTTTTTTTATCTTCAAATATTTTACCTTGACGACTTTCTAAAGTTTCAACTTGTTGCGAATAGCCACTTTCAATCAAATTAGTTTTGGCAGCAGCATCAAAAAAAGCTGGCGGCTGATTGAATTGATAAAATACAAACAACATCGCACCAATAAATAAAACCATAAACTGCATTGGTACTTTAAAAATACCGTTGAATAACAATCCTAATCGACTTTCGGTTAGTGTTTTTCCTGAAAGATAGCGTTGGACTTGCGACTGATCTGTTCCAAAATAAGACAAAAATAGAAATGTTCCACCAAACAATGCGGACCAAATATTATAACGATTCGATAAATCGAATTCTAAATCAACGACTTCTAATTTACCCATTTTCCCTGCAACATTCACTGCATCACCAAAACTTACTGCTTCAGGCAATTGATTAATTAAAACCAAAAAAGCGACAAACATACCACCAAGAATAATAATCATTTGCTGTTTTTGAGTTTGACTTACGGCATCAGTTCCGCCCATAACGGTATAAAAAGTCACGACGATTCCAATTATTAAAATCGTATAACTCAAATCCCAACCTAAGATTTTATTCAGAATAATTGCTGGTGCAAAAATTGTCAAACCTGCTGCTAAACCTCGTGACAGCAAAAAGAAAACAGCGGTCAATGTTCTTGCTCGAACATCAAAACGGGTTTCCAGATATTCGTAAGCCGTATAAACTTTGAGTTTGTAAAATCGTGGCAATACAAAAATGGCTAAAATCACCATCGCTATTGGTAAACCAAAATAAAACTGCACAAAACGCATTCCGTCATCAAATGCTTGTCCTGGCGTAGACAAAAAGGTTATCGCACTGGCTTGAGTTGCCATGATTGATAAGCCGATTGTCCACCATTTTTGTTGTCTATCGCCTAATAAATACGACTCTACATCCGCTTTTCCACGAGTTTTCCAGATGCCATACAATACAATGCTTAGTATTGTTACACAAAGTACAATCCAATCAAGTGTATTCATTATTGGTGTTTAATTGTAAATAAGTAGAATAGAATAATCAAAATCGTGTGCAAGATTAGCACAAACGTATAAAGGCGGTTCCAACTACCTAAAATCGGAGGTTTTTCGTCTTCCATAATATTTTATTGAAGTATAATGTGTTTCATGTACTCAACACATTATTTATAAAAAAGTCAAACAATGTTAGGGAAAATTTATAGGTCAAACAAAATTTGGTTAAATACTTATGATTTTATTAAGTATAAGGTATGAGATATATAAGGTACTTGTTCCGAGATTTCGGGACAAGTACCTTATAGTTGATACTTCATTAATAGTTTATCAAATCATAATCTGTAGAACCACGAAGTTTGATTTTTAGTATTTTACCTTGTGGATCAATGAAAAAAACGGTCATTTTGCCAGTTAGTTCTTGTGCTAAACTCATTTTGCGAATCCAACCAGTATTCAAATCTAACAGTACCAAACCTTCTTGTTGACCTTGAAGGTTAAACTTCAAGTGCATCAAATCCATGTCAATACCTTTAGAGTCTGGATCTTTTGCCAAATCTGCTTTTATATCAATGTAAGCGATTTCATTTTTTATCTCTTTTAAAGTATAAGTCATAGTTGATAATACTCCAAAATTGGGATAAATCGTATCAACAATCATCCAAGTATCACCGACATTTACGGAATCAAACGGGTAGGAATATTTAAAATAACGCATTGTTTGCTCAAAGGTATTTGTGTTAAACTCTTCCTTAACTTGTATTTTGAGTTGATCGAAATCTGTATTATCAAAAATATCTGCGGAACTAAAATTTTCTTCAAAAATGCTATTATAATTTTGTGATAAATTCATTTCTCCAAATATATCAAATGTAACATCAAATTGATGTTCGAGTAATTTTGCATAACTTCTATCTAAAGGAGAATTAACAGTTTTGGATAATTTAGAATCATAAAGATATTTATCATCATCTTCTTTTTTTTCTATTAGAATATCTTTTATCGTTACTTTCGAGGTTATTACTTCATTTTTCAGGTTACTTTCTGTAATCAAAAATTGATAATCAACGATTTTGGTTTCATTATTAATTTCTGTTTCCCTATTTGTTTTAATAATAAAATCCGTTGTTTCAGTGATTCTGTAGATAAATGAATCTGTAGGTTCAGTTCCTAATCTCAACTGATATGGCTGGCTTACGACTATTGTTACCATACAAAAAGTCGATATAATCAATGTTATTACTTTCTTTTGATTCATATTACTACATTGTTAATGGTTTTAATTTTAATTAGGACTTCTTATATCTACTTAGTAACATCAATAATATTGATGTCATATAAAAAATAGAATTCATATTTGCTGTAAAGATAAAGATTAGATGATATTCATAAAATTACTGTCCAAAATTGAACCATTTTTTGTTATTTATAATAATGTTACTTTTAAAATACTTTTAAAATACTTTTAAAATTTTAGTTTTAATCAAATTATTTATGGTCTCTAAATGTGGCGTTTTGATAAAAAATACTTATTTCTTTATAATTATGACGTACTAACTTTTAAAAGTATGCTCTATTTTATAACTTGTTCATCTGGTCAATTGTACCACGAATATTTTCAATTTATAGCTAATAAAATTACTTATGACTTATCTAAATCAACTGGTAAAACCAATAAAAAATTACTTGTTCATATGCTTTCTTTTAAGCATTACAATATCTGGTAATGCTCAAACAGAACTACATCGACAATATATTGACAAATTTTATCCGATTGCAGTAGCAGAAATGGAACGTGCGGGAATTCCTGCCAGTATCAAGTTGGCACAAGGTATTTTGGAATCTGGTGTTGGAAAAAGTGAACTGGCAACAAATGCTAATAATCACTTTGGAATCAAATGTGGAAGTAGCTGGGTTGGCGAAGAATATTATCTAAAAGATGATGATAAAGATGCGTCTGGAAAGTTGATTAAGTCGTGTTTTCGGGTTTTTGATTCTGCCGAAGAGTCATTCATCGCACACACAGAATTTTTGCAAGATCCGAAAAAAGAATTTCGTTATGGACCATTATTTAAATTTAGTAATACAGACTATAGAAGTTGGGCTTATGGACTGAAAGACGCTGGTTATGCGACAAATCCTAAATATCCAGACTTATTGCTTTCTATTATTAAAAATAATAATTTGGATCAGTATGATAAACTCACTATGGCTGATCTTGATGCTGACTTTGTAGAGAATTATCCTGAGCAACGTGATGAATTAGCGAACCGAAAATATACAAAAGTAACAATGTTTAATAATCTAAAATCGGTCTTTGCCAAAGAAGGTGAAACACCTTCTGATATTGGTGTAAAATTCAATATTCCGACAAGGTTGATTGTAAAATATAATGAAATTGATGGTATAAAGATTTTTGAAGAAAATGAACGCCTTTTCCTTCAAAATAAACGTACAAAGTACAAAGGAAATACAAAAACACATCGTGTACAAAAAGGAGAATCTATATATAAAATTGGTCAAAAATATGGTGTAAAAACACAATGGCTATATTGGAGAAACCGAATGAAACCGAATACAGAACCAGCACCTGGTGAACAATTAAAACTAAAAGGCTGGAACTTTAAAGGTGTAAAAACGCTTCCGTCAGGAACTAAACATGAGACTAAACCAACTCCAACAACACCTAAAACAAATAATCAACCGAATGAAGATGATGGTTATTTAGAAGAAATTACGCCACCTTCGGCCAAAAAAATAACACACATTGTAGAAAAGGGAGAAACACTTTATGGCATTGCTCGTAAATATGGCGTTCCAGTAGAGGAAATCAAGAAGTTGAATAACTTGAAGAGTAATACATTAACACTTGGTCAAGAATTAATCATAAAATAAATTTTCTATTGATTTACAATGATTTATTTATTAAATTATTGGCATATTTGTTTTATTTGCAGATTATAAGATTGAAAAATTGATAATTAGCAAAACCCTAAGACGTATGGATTTTAGACAAATAAAGAATACAATTTATATAATCCAAGAATAATTTGTGTTCGATTTTTTGTCTAAAATTCAATAAAATGTAAGTCACATGAAAAATGCAGTAACCTTATTATTATTCATACTTTGTTCAACAATAGTGTTCGCTCAAGCGAATGCCAAAGATTATATTGATAAATATAAAAGTGTTGCTTTACAGCAAATGATTGAAACTGATGTACCAGCCAGTATTTCGTTAGGACAGGGAATTATGGAATCGGAAGTCGGAACAAATATTTTAGCTTTACAAGCGAACAATCATTTTGGCATGCAATGTTCTAATAACTGGAAAGGTCAGGCACTTTATAAATTAAAAGATGGAGAAGAAGTCTGTTATAAAGTATACAACTCTCCAGCCGAGTCATATATTGAACATACAACGGCTTTGGCAGCGAATCCACAATTTGAAAACCTATTCTATATAGAATCAACGAACTACAAACGTTGGGCAAAAGGATTGGAAGCTTTGAAATATTCTACTTTACCAGATTATGCGAATCAATTGATTCAAATTGTTGAATTGTATGAGTTAGATAGAATTGATGAAAATATTGATATTTATCAAGATGAAATAGGTACAGAAGATACTGATTTTGAAACACCATATAAGTCTAATGAAGATATTTTATATATTAATGGTGTAAAAGCAGTGATTGCAAATGGCAAAGAAACACCGCTTGAGTTTGCTGCTCGAATGAAAGTTCCATTACGAAAAGTATTAAAATATAACGACATATTATTATCACAAGAATTTTATCCAGGGCAATATGTTTTTTTAGATAGAAAAAAATCTAAGTACACGGAAAACTTAGAAGTACACAAGGTCAAAGAAACTGATAATATTTATTTGATTTCTCAAAAATATGGTATTCGCTTGAATAAATTATTGAAAATGAACCAATTAAAAACTGGAGAAGAACCAAAAGCTGGAGAAAAAATATATTTAAAAACGAAAACACCACAAAAACCAATTTTGCGTTCTTCAAAGTTTACACCTGATACAACACCCCAAATTCAGAAGGAAGAACCAGTCGTCACATCGCCAGTTCGTATTACCAAACCACCAACAACGACAGAACCAACAACAACTAAACCGACGACAAAACCGTCAATACCAAATAATAAACCTATAACAAAACCATCAATACCAAATAATAAACCAACAACAACGCCTTCGGATGATGATGGAGAAGGAAATATAATTTACATCTATCCTGATGATCCAAGTTATGGAGAAGAGGAAATTGTGAAAGAGGAAGTTGCGAATAATGCTACACCTCCAGTTAGAAACATTCCAACAAAACCTACAAAAGAACCGAATACGAATCTTCCAGTACCTACAAATGTACCTGCGAATGTACATGTTGTACAAAAAGGTGAAACGTTATACAGAATTTCTAAAAAATACAATATTTCGGTGGAGCGATTGAAGGATTTAAATGGTTTATTGTCGAATACGATAGAGATTAATCAACAGTTGAGATATAAGTAGAATCGAGTTAAATTTTATTAAAAACACTTTCCTTCAAATCAAATAAAAGGAAAGTGCTTTTTATTATTGCCCTGAACGTTTGTCGGGAAGTAAGTCGAAAGCGTAACCGACACCAACCGAAATTACCGAATTATGTCGTTCCATCAAATTACCTTCTAATTCGTAATTAGGAGTAAAAAAAATCATTTTCATATTGAATGAAAAAGGATATTTAAATGATGGTAATATACCAATCTCTAATTGTAATCCTAACTTGTCATGACTAATCAACATCTGATTCTGAAAATCAACTTCATAAGGCATTCTTCTATAAACAAGTCCAAAGGTTGATTCAAGTTTGAATGACTTGATATAAAAATCAGTAGAAGGTTTATAAATCAATGCAAAGTGATTAACCGGTCTATATTCATCAATTTCATAAATTGTATCACTAATTTGATGTTTAGTAAAATCCTGAATTCCCAGTTCAAATCCTATATTGTTATCAACAAAAGAAGAAAAATTAATCAATATACCTTCACACCAAACAAAGCGTTTTTCATTATTAGAAATTGCATAAAATGACAATGCTTCCAAATAAAAATTAACCCAATAAGGTGGATAAGTCCGATTAAGAAGCGTAACTTCTTCGATATTACTTTTTAAAAATGGCTGTTGTTTATTTTGAGTTTGTAGATTGACATGATAAGTACCTTTGTACAATTTGGTATTAAAAATCAATTCATCGTTTTGAGTGATAATATCTCTTGACTGACGAATTGCTATTTTATTTTTAGATAAACTCGTTAGATTATTTTTAGAAGTATCGGTATAGAAAAAGAACCGTAGTTCGTCCGTTTCTCTTTTATTATGATAATTAATATTAGTTCTTAATGTACTTCTTTTGAATGTCGGATAAAAATTTCCTTGATGCCGAATCCTGAAATTTTTATTATCAATATTAATTGTTGGTTTATTAACAACTTGAATAGTAACCGTTTTTTCGGTAGATGAAGTGATTCCATCGCTCAAAATCAAGCCAATTTTGTAATATCCTTTTTTATTAAATTGAATACTTTTTTCCAAAGATTTTTTATCAACATTCAAGGTCGGAATCATTGCGGTACTTTCGAGGACTTCTTGCCATTCGTAAGAGAACTCTTCATAATGTGCGTCTTTATCCAATGAGTTTTTAGCACTAAAAACAAGTGAATCTCCCAATCCTAACTGAAAGGTATCTTGATGATTACAAATTGTATCATTAATACTAATAACGGCAAAAGGCGGAAAATTACAATTAGGAAAAAGTTGTTTGATTTGGTGCGTTAACTTCAAAGTCATATAGCTTTCATCTGTTAACCTATCCGTCTCAATAATTGTAGCCGTTCTTTTTATTTTTTTTGAAAGAACGTTGATTTGTGGCAAACTGTTGTCGTTGTTATCGTCAAGAGTTTCATACAATCTAAACTTGTACTCAATCGCTTTTTCATTTTGAACGACTTCTATTTTTAAGAAAAAATCATGGTTCAATAAAAATTTGATTACGTCCTTTTTTTCACGTTCCCAACGTTTATTTTTTTCTACTTTTTTTTCCTCAATATTATTGACAATTTGTCGTAACTCTTTTCTATCAATCGTATTTTGTGTGATTTCATTTAACACACCAACTTGACTAAAAATCAGTTCATTTTTATTGACATCTGTTAAGTCATTAATAATATCAATCATTTTAAATTCATAAAAAATATCTTCCTTTTCGCTATCAAAATATATCAAAACGGTAGGATTCGTTTTTTGACCAAATACAATATTAGAAAATAAAAGGAATAGTATTAAAATTGATTTAGGCATGATTTGATATTTTCTATTATCAGTGATTCATTCGTTTTTAAGTGTTGCATGATTTGAGTTTCGAGCGTTTCCAAAACATATTTTTTAGGATTTCCTTCCATCGAATCATTTTCTAATTTTAGAGAAGTGAACTCGTGACAAACTTCATCATTGATTTTCAGAACTACAAATCCACCATGATAAGTGTATAAATTGTTGGAAACAACTACGATTTCTTCCGAAAAAGTTAATTCAACCTTAATCGCTGCATTTATCTTTTTAACTTCCAATGATTGATTTTCTAAAATTTTATTAATCAATAATTGGTCTTTGATGTTTTTAAAACTAACGGTTTTAAACGCTTTTGCTTTGGTTTGTACGAACGGTTTTTGTGTTGGTACAGATAACGCTTTTACAAGAATCACCAAAGTGTCTTTTAACGAAATATCATCTACCAATTTATCATAATGATTATGCGTTACTTGAATCGTGATATTGGTATCTATTTGAGTATCGGTTTCCACTTCAAAATATCCATCTTGATTGGTTTTTGCTTGTAATCTATTATTAATCAATACTTTAGCAAAAGGAATAAATCCTTGTCGTTCGTTTTTGACAAAGCCTTTTATAACCGTTTTTTCGTGTTTTGTTGTTAATGGAATTGTAGAAACCTCTTTTTTATTCCAAAAAGAAAGCGAACTCAACAATGCAATTAAAAGAATACTGCTAATTATCCATACTTTATTTGAAATAGCACGAGGTTGTTTTTCATGTTTCTCTATCAATGCAATCAGCTTACGTCTTAACTTGCTTTGGTAAACTTCCTGTTCTTCTTTCGTCACAATATATTCGACAACATCTATTTCAAACTGTTGAAAATCGGCTTTTAAATCTAACAAATCATGCTTTAATTTTTTGTTCGCATCTTTTGTAGCAATAGTCGATAATTCCACAAAAACTTGTTTAAACTGGTTTGTGGTAATTAAGTGGTGCAATTGTTCTTTAGAATTGTTGATGAAAGACATGATTTTTAGTCAAATAATATAGATAATAAGGTGGTAACTCTACGACGTAAACCATTTTGTTCTACCTCCAAACTTTCGGCAGTCAATTCTTTGTTTAAAGTCATTTCCTCTAAGGTAAAAATTTTCCCTTGTAGATTCATAACTGTTGTTAGATAATTAGGATTATGTTGACTCACATAATCATCTAACAAGTTGATGGCTTTACGAAACTTGTTTTTTCGTAACAAATCCATGATTTCATCTTTGAGCGGTATCTCGCTTTTCGCTTCTTGTTTTTGATTAAAATCATTAATAATCAATACATTTTGATTAAAGTTTTCGATGTAAAGATTATGCGATTTTAAAAAATCAAAATACGAATCGTAACCTAAAAAAATAGCAAATAAGTGACGTGTTGTCTTTTGTCCTGAACTACTTTTTACAAAAAAAATACGTCGAAAAGTATCGTAAGAAATATTATAATTAAAACCACATAAGTCATTTTTCTTTTTATCATTTTCACACAACTCTTCGACTTTTATGGATAAGTCTATCAAGAAAGATTCAATTTCTCCTTTTCTCCATTTATCAACTGGTTTTCGATAAGGATTGTGTTTTTCTTCGATTTCGGTTTTCACATATTGCCAAAATTGGTCAGTAGGATTTATCATTATTTTCTGTTTTTAAAACTTGATTTTTACTAAAGCAAAAACGTTGCAATAAGTTACAATAATATTGCATCGACCTTGCAATTGTTTTGCAACACTTTCTCACTAAAATAGTCTCAACTTGCACTCATAATCAAAGAACATCTACCATGATGAATTTTTGATTTAACAATTAAAATTAGCTAAAAAGTGTCGGCACACAAGCGATTTATTTTTTCACTTGCTTGTGAACTTTAAGCATTAGTCATGAATAATTCTAACAAGTACACAAGCGTAATTTTTTCAAAATTATGCTTACAAAATCATTAGGAAGTATTGTCTTCGCAACATTATTATTTTGTTCATTCAATACACAAGCAAACGTAGAAGTTAAAACTATTGACCACCAAAAAACTTCAGCTATTTGCTGGGGAATTATTGAAGTCATTCAAGTAGAGAGAAATAGTGTTACATTGGAAGTAAATGAAACTTCAACAACGCTAATATTAGTCGATAGTAACAATATTGACGTGTATGAAGTAACGGTAATTGATTCTGAAACATGGATCATAGATACTTCTGGCTTACCAGTCGGAACGTATGAACTACAAGCAACATACAATGGTCAAACACAAACAGAAACTATTGTGTTAGAGCAAGAATAATGATAATAAAATAGGGTGAATACATTATTGTATTCGCTCTATTTTTTGCTTGATTTTCTCAATCAACCATTGAGTATGAACAGTATCTTTTTCCACCTCTTGTTTATATTGAAGCAGCTCCGTTTTTGTCACTTCTTTTGATAGTATTCGCACCCATTTTATAAAATTTTCATTTCTAACTCTCAGTGCATTTAGTTCTACTTTTGTAGATAAAAATGCTGAAAAATACTTTAAAGTCGCATCAAGTTGTTTTTTGATATATACCTCTCCATTAGTAAAATATACTTCAAAATGAGCTTTTGTTTTAAATATATAATATCGAATTTTCAAGTCAGAATGTCTGCCATAACTTACTTCTTCGGTCGATAGTGTATTTATAATTTTATTATAATTTTTGTTGTTATATGCTTCGAATATACGCCCGAATTGTTGTCCAACAGGTGCATCTTTTTCAGATAAAAATGGTTCATAATTATTGATAAAATCAGCAACTTTCTTTTTTGCAAAACCCGATAATAATGAAAGAATATTACTATAATGTCTTATGTTAAAATACTTACCATTATAAAATATCTTATTCTCAATACAAAAGTTGAAATAAATATCCCAAAAATGTTTTATTGGTTGACTGTTTCCGCTGACATAGATTTCATATGTTTTGTTAAGCAGAAATTGTATAATATCATTCTTTTTAGTCAAATCCACTTCCTTATCGTTTAGAAAATCTATATAAGGTATTATGAATTCTTCTGCACCAATATCATTTGGTATTGCATCAATTGAAGCTATGAGTTCTTCATAGTCTATATTTTCAGAATACGTTAAAGTCGAAATATCAATCTCTTCTTTAAGAATACGTTTTCGGTTTTCAAATTCGGTTTGAAAAACAGCTTTATTTTGTTCAAAAATTAGATTTAATGCACAATAAGCATTAATCAAGTTTTGATTACTTGGCGTTGATGTATCTAAACAATCCTGATTGTATTGTTCTTTGTAAAAATCGAAGGCTATAAATTGATGAGAAGTAGATGATTTACTCAAGTTTGAAGAAGCAAGGATTTCATTAATTGATTTATTTTGTTTGCGAAACTCCTTTAAATCTGTTTGTTTAATTGCTTTCCAATATAACCATTCTTCCAGTAAAGTATCCTCTTTTAATTCTTCCAATATTAAGAATTTTCGAATCACCTGTGTAAGATTTAAGAAAGCACGACGACGACGTTGTACGGTGCTTCTCCCAAAAATCACTCGATCAATTCGATCTATTAAGAGTTCTTTATTGGGTTTGGAAGACATCATATATAAGTGCAAATAAACCCAAAGATTTAAATCTAATCTATTGATTATTTTCTTCTTACTTCGTTTTGCTTCTAATCGAATAAAGTTGTCCAATAAACCTAATTTCTCTGTTTCTTGTACGAACATTATTAATTCTATCAATTTATTATCCTTCATAAATTACCACTTAAAGTTTTAATAATCAATGGTTTGTGAATCTTAATTTGATTAAATTCTAAATTTAGTCAAATTATTTGGAAGTATATTAATTATTAATGATAGATAGATAACCGAAATTGATGTCATCAATGAAATTATAATCTCATTGATATTCAAATACAACATATTAATGTTTACTCAAATCCAATACAAGGTTATAATAACTGTATTTATTTGGTGAGTTGATTTTTGTTACAATTATCAACTTAATTTTTAATTAAAAAATATTTTCAACGAATTAAATACATGTACAAAAAATTTGTCGAAAATAACTTACAGGAAAACATTTGATAACCTAATCCAAAAAAACTCTCTTACAGCAAATTTGCTGTTGCATTGTACGTGAGTCAGCTGCAGTTGACTCACTTTTTTATTTTGGTTGTTTGACAATTTTTGCCAGTAGCGGCTGTCTTTAGCTGCCGTCTCTGTTTAAAGTTGTTTACGGCAGATAAAGACAGCCGCTACTCTAAAACAATAATTTTTGCTTTTGGCAAAAATTATCAATGAACCTTTATTTTAATCTCCTTCCTATTTTTCCCCAAACTTTACCCAAACATTAAAACCAAACCACAATAGTCAATATGCGTCATTCCTTTTGGATATTTTTTCTTTTTTTTATTAATATTTCAAATGCTCAGAATATCGACTATACAATTGATATTCAACACTTTGAGTAAGATAAAGGCTTATCGAACAACAATACCTTTCAAGTCTTAAAAGATAGTCGAGGTGTAATTTGGGTAGCGACAAATAGCGGCTTGAATCAATTTGATAGTGAAAAATTTCAAAAAATTTCGATTCCTAATCTTCAATCTGTACATCAATCGTTGGAAGATAATGATGGTTTCTTATGGACAATTGAGTGGTTTGAAGTCAATACACAGAAAAATATTGATAAAATAACGGTTTTAAATAAAACCAACTATGAAATTTTAATCGTAGAAGACAATACAAATTTACGTCAATATACAGATACATTAACCATGATTACAGATGTTGCTTGTGCCAATCCATCATGTTTTCCAACTTCAACTAAAAAAACGAATTTAACAAATATTGATACTTGGTTTGCTAATAATCAATTGTATATCAATAATGAAAAGCACCAATTATTACAAGTATATTTTATAAATGTACAAGGACAAGTCGTTTACATTACAACCTCAAAAAACAATAATGATGTGATTTCTTTTGAGCATTTGCCGAAAGGCATTTATTTTGTATTGCTTCAAGATCCAAAAGGACAATCGACTCGTAAAGTTGGGAAGTATTAAGTATTTTTTGATTTTATGAGAATTTGGGAAGGCTTTTTGTTTCGCTGATATTAAATTTAAAAACGAAAATATTACGTTTTGCCTTGCAAAACAATCATCTCACACAGATTTCGTTGATTCATGCAGATTTTTCATTAACAAAATCATTTTTTTATCAAAAAAAATCTGCGTGAATCTGCGTAAAAAAAGCATTTTGCGAAGCAAAATTTAGCAATTTTGATTTCTATTTTACGTTTCAGCGAAACGTAAATGGAAACGCTCAACATTCAAAATAATAAAAACTTTTCGATGATTGTATTTGAAATTAGGTATTTGATTGAAACAATGAAGTACCGAATACCATTGTAACAGGTTTCATTTTTTACAATTTTTATCGAAAACCACAAATTTTTTCAGAGAACCTAAATAATTTTATAAAAAAAAATTAGTTGGGAAGCTATCTTGATAAAAAATTCGATATTAAAAGGTTGTTGATATTCAGTTGAATAATAATTAAAAAAACTATAACTTTGCACCCTTATGTTAAAAAAGACGTTATATATCATATTTTCAGTATCAGTTTTACTGATTTTAACAAGTTGTAATCGAGATTTCGACAAATTGTTGAAGAGTGATGACTATGGAGTGAAGCTTGAAAAGGCTTATGAATACTTTGAAGCAGAAGATTATTATAAATCTCAGACTTTATTTGAACAGGCTCGACCTTTTTATAGAGGAACAAAAGAGTTAGAAAAAATATATTTCCATTACGCTTACGCACAATATTATCAAGAAAAATATATTCTATCAGCATACTATTTTAGAGATTTTTATAAAAACTATCCGAATAGTGAATACGCTGAAGAATCACAATATATGGCAGCTTATTCTAATTATGAAATGTCACCAAATCATAAATTGGAACAATCAGCAACCGTGCAAGCAATTGATGGTTTTCAGTTATTTGTAAATACATATCCGAATAGCGACAGAGTTGAAAGATGTAATATATTGATTGATGAGTTACGTGCAAAATTGGAAAAGAAAGCTATTTCAACCGCTGATTTGTATTACAAACTTAGAGAATATCAAGCAGCGACACAAAGTTATCAAAATGTGTTACAGGATTATCCGGACACTCGTGCAGCAGCTCAAATTAGGATGAAAGTATTAAGAGCGAGTTACGAATTAGCTTTAAATAGTGTGGACTCCAAAAAAGAAGAACGTTTGGAAGAAGCTATTGATGCTTATAAAGTTTTTAAGGAAAAACATGGAAGTAATGAAGCATTAATGGAAGAAGCCGATAAAATTTATAAAACAACTACTGAACGATTAACGAAGTTCAAGAGTTTAAGATAAGTGATAATAAGGTATAAAGCGAAATCAAGCTTTTGCCAAATCAAAAACGCATAATCAAAAACGTAGATATACATGGCAGATATTAAGCAAAAAGCACAAGGAATGTATCCGAGTGCTCAACCTCGCAACATCACTACTTTAGTAAAAGATACAAAGAATGTTTATGAAACTCTTTGTATTATTTCTAAAAGAGCAACGCAGATTTCTATTCAAATGAAGCAAGAATTACATGCTAAATTAGAAGAATTTGCTTCTACAACAGAAAACTTAGAAGAAATTCATGAGAATAAAGAACAAATCGAAATTTCTAAATTCTATGAGCGTTTGCCGAATCCTGTGATTATTGCAACAAACGAATTTTTGGAAGGTACGTTGTATTATCGTTACCGTGATAGTAAATAATTTAAATCAATAAATTATTTATATCGTTAAACCTGTAAGACTTTTTAGACTTACAGGTTTTTCGTGTTTTAATAAAATGATGAAAATCGAAAATTATTAAATCCTTCTTTTTTATTCCTTTATTTTCACGTTTCGCTGAAACGTAAAATAGAAATCACAATTGCTAAATTTTGCTTCGCAAAATGCTTTTTTCACGCAGATTCACGCAGATTCACGCAGATTCACGCAGATTCACGCAGATTTTCTAATAATTGGTAGAAAAAATGGTTTATTGATAATTTTTGCTTTTGGCAAAAATTGTCAATAAACCAAAAAAATAATTTTGTTAATGAAAAATCTGCGTGAATCTGCGAAATCTGCGTGAGATGATTGTTTTGCAAGGCAAAACGTAATATTTTCATTTTTAAGTTTAATATCAGCGAAACATGAA
>JBGCFH010000418.1:0-2103 GCA_045106825.1 Saprospiraceae bacterium
ACTAAAAACTCAATTACGGATTCGTGAGGATACCATTTCTCCGCAGATTTAGCAATGTATTTTTTCCAAGTTTTGGGATTATTTTTGAAAACATTACTTTTTGATTCATAAAAGTAAGCCAGAATAAACTGTTTTGGTGCATCACCATCTAAAGGAAATGGAATAATACAATAATCTCTTTCTTTAAGATGTCGAATTGTACCTTGTCGTTTTAGTTTTCCTGAATGATTTAGAGATTGTTCAATTCTTAGTTTTTCTTTGAAATTGTTAAGCATTTTTAGTGAAATTAAGGCATATTAGAAATTGAATTATTCCGTATGTAAATTAGTCATTTTAACACAAAAGAAACAATTAATATCAATCGAAGAATAAAAACAAGTGAAAATACTCATAAAAACCAGTTTCAACCAAAGTCAAAGCCTGTCCTAAAAAACAAAAATATCACCAAAATCAATGTATAAGGATTAGCAATCGACCGCTTTCCAAAGCGTTTCAAAAGAGCCAATTCATTGCGTTTATCTAAAAGAAAAATTAAAGCTGTAAAATTAGTGTTGATTGTAAAATCAAAATGATTAAAAAAATTAAAGCTGTAATTATTATAATTACAGCTTTCGACTATTAAAATCTAATTTGTTTTTTGCTTAAAACTTATTTTTCAACAAACTTATATCCTACACCACGAACGGACAAAAAGAATTTTGGATGTTTAGGATCTTTTTCAAAATACTTTCTGAAAGATAAAATAAAGTTATCAATTGTACGAGTTGATGGATAAACATCGTAACCCCAAACTGCTTGTAAAATCTGTTGACGAGAAACGACTTCATTCTTTCTATCAATTAATAGTTTCAATAACATTGCTTCTTTCTTTGTCAAGTTAAATTCACCTTTTTGACCAGTTGCTTCAAACGTTACGAAGTTGATGTGATTATCACCGAAAGAAACCGTTTCTGGTGTATGAATCGGGTCTTTAGATGTTCTACGAAGTAAGTTTCTGATTCTCAACAATAACTCTTCTAAGTTAAATGGCTTTGTGATATAATCATCTGCTCCTTTTTTCAACCCTTGAACTCGGTCAAGTGTTGTATCTTTAGCTGTAAGCATGATAATAGGAACGTCTAAATTTTCTAAACGAATTTGTTCACAAAGTTGAAAACCGTCAACCTCAGGAAGCATAACATCTAAAATTAATAAATCGAAATGTTGTCCTTGAAAATATTTGAAAGCGTCTTTTCCATTATCTGTCCAAACAACCTCATAATCTTCCATTTCAAGATTTAACTTAACGAGGTCTCTGATATTTTCTTCATCTTCCACTAAAAGAATTCGTGCCATAGTTTTTATATTATATGTTTTGATTCTGTTGATTTCTACATTTTAACAAATTGCTAAAATCAAAAATATGAAAAATTTGTAACTGTTAATATTTTAGACGGACAAAACCTAAGTGAAAGTCACGAATTTCTTCGGTTTTCAGGCATTTTCTAACGCTTTTTTGGCATTAGCAACGACTTTCTTGGAGTTTCCAACAAAAATCTCTTCGCCAATCAAAATTATTGGTCGTTTCAATAACGTATATTCTTGCAACATATATTTACGGTAATCACTTTCAGTTAATTCCATTTCATGTAATCCTTGACCTCGATATTGTTTCGACCGACGATTAAATAAGACTTCGTAACTACCAACTTTTTCTTTGATAGCATCCAATTCCATTTCTGAAATAGGTTTATCTTTCACATTTTGCAACTCAAACTCCTCTCCTATTCCCAACTCTTTCATAATTCGCTGACAAGTCGAACACGTTTTTAAATAATATATTTTCTTCATTTCTTTGATAACTTTTTTAATAGTAAATACTTTTGGTTCTTTGAAATACAACGTAGAGCGGATAAATATATCCGCTCTACATTATTTTACAATATAAATTTACGTTTCGCTGAAACGTAAAATAGAAATCACAAGGTTCTTTATGATTTTACGTGGTTTTGAATATTTTGATGCTAAGTAACGGCCCCGAGTCCTCGGGGCTGCCGAAAATATCACAAACTCATACGGCAGCTAAAGCAGCCGCTACTGTAAACCACATAGAATCATAAAGAG
>JBGCFH010000419.1:0-18822 GCA_045106825.1 Saprospiraceae bacterium
AAAATTGTCTTGGTCAGGCAAACCAATTGGCATTAAAAATACTGGCGAAGAAAGTCTTTCTGTTCCAGCTTTAGGCGATTTTATGGTGTCAAATGTAAGTTTGATAGAAGGCGAAGAACAAGCGATTTTGGTCGAGTTTTCCGATCCAATTTCTAAACGTCAAGACATCGACGGATTGATTACAATTGATAATGTAAATACAGCTTTGAATCATGTGATTGATGGAAATACAGTTCGGATATATCCAGCAAGTCGTTTGGCTGGCGATAAAAAAGTCAACGTATCAAGAGGAATCAAAAACGCAGCGGGAAAAAGTATTAAAAAACCATCAGATTGGTCACTTGAATTTGCGGAAATTGCTCCTGAAGTCAAGTTAGTTGGTAATGGCGTAATTATTCCAAACACAGATAAAGGCTTGATTTTGCCGTTTGATGCCGTGAGTTTGAATGCGATTGATGTGGAAGTTTTTAAGATTTATGAAAATAATGTTTTACAGTTTTTACAAACCAACGAATTAGATGGTGATTATCAATTAGAACGTGTTGGACAAGTTATTTTCCAGAAAAAAGTGTCGTTGGAAGATTTGAAACCGATGGCTGATTTTAAGGTTTGGTCACGTTTTGCATTGGATTTGAATCAATTAATTCAACGTGAACCAAATGCCATTTATCAAGTGCGTTTAGGTTTTCAACAAAGTTATTCTTCTTACTTCTGTTCGGGTTCAGAGCCGAATGGAAATGATGGAATGACCATCTACGCCAATCAAGATAATAAAGACGAATTTGGCGAAATCAAGTCGTTTTGGTCAAGTAATTACGGTTACTACGATTGGCAAAATAGAAACAATCCGTGTCACGAAGCCTATTACAAATCATACTATCGTAAAGAGCGTTTTGCGAATGCAAACGTCATCGCTTCGGACTTGGGTTTGATTGCCAAACGTGGAAATGACAACTCTTATTTTGTCGCTGTTTCTGATTTAAAAACTACAAAACCGCTTCGAGGAATTAAGATCAAATTTTACGATTATCAACAACAAGTTATCAAGGAAATGAAAACCGATAGCGATGGTTCGATAAACGTAAAATTGAAGAAAAAACCGTATTTCGTTGTTGCTGAACAAGGCAAACAACGTGGATATTTGAAGTTGCAAGATGGACATTCGTTGTCGTTAAGTCGCTATGATGTTGCAGGTCAGCAACCGTACAAAGGCATCAAAGGCTTTATTTATGGCGAACGAGGCGTTTGGCGACCTGGCGATTCTTTGTATTTGAGTTTTATCTTGGAAGACAAATTAGGCAATTTACCTGCTTCGCATCCTGTGACGTTTGAGTTGTTCAATCCTCGTGGTCAGTTGCAAGAAAAAATGGTCAAAACCGATAATGTACAACACGTTTACAGTTTTCATACCGCAACTTCGACCGAAGCACCAACTGGAAATTGGCAAGCAAAAGTTACCGTTGGTGGAGCGACATTTACGAAACGTGTTCGTATCGAAACGGTGAAACCAAATCGTTTAAAAATCAATTTGGATTTTGGAAAAGAGGAGTTGGTTGCTGATGATAATTTGGAAGGAAAATTACAAGTTAATTGGTTGCACGGAGCTGCTGCACTAGATATTAAAACGGAAGTAAAAGTCCAATTACGTAGCACAAAAACAGAGTTTAAAAACTTTGGCGATTACGTTTTTGATGATCCAGCACGTTCATTTAGTGGTTCGGCTCAAACCATTTTCAATAACAATACAGACGACGACGGCAAGGCATTGGTGAAAACCAAAATAAGTACCAACGATGCTGCACCTGGTAAAATGAAAGCCAATTTTAGCATTCGATCGTATGAGAAATCTGGCGATTTTAGTTCCGATAATTTCTCAATGCCTTACAATCCTTACGATGGTTATGTTGGTGTACGAATTCCGACCAAACGCAGTGGAGAAAAGCGTTTGGACATGGACAAATCTTACGATATTAATGTAGTCAGCCTTTCGGCAAATGGTAGAACTCGTTCCAATAAAAATCTCAAAGTCGGTTTATACAAAGTGAATTGGCGTTGGTGGTGGGACAGCGGAAGTGATAATGTTTCGAATTATAGTAGCAGCACACATTATGGTGCATTAGAAAAAGCAGACTTAAAAACCAACTCGAAAGGTGAAGCCGCTTGGAACATCAAAGTTGATGATTGGGGAAGATATTTGGTACGTGTTTGTGATGAAGAAACTGGACATTGTACAGGCGATATTTTCTACGCTGGTTATCCGTGGAATGATGAAAACAACACGGACAAACAAGCCGCAGCAATGTTGACTTTTTCATCAGATAAAACAAAATATAATGTTGGTGAAACGGTTGAATTAAAAGTGCCATTAAGCCAAAGCGGACGAGCATTAATTACCATCGAAAATGGTACAAAAGTGTTGCAATCATTCTGGAAAGAAGCGAAAGAAGGTGATAATACTTTTTCATTTTATGCCACTAAAGATATGGCACCAAATGTCTATGCACACGTCACTTTGGTTCAGCCGCACGCACAAGTCGAAAACGATTTACCGATACGAATGTATGGTGTTTTGCCAATTATGGTCGAAGATCCAAAAACAAGATTAGAGCCGCAAATTGCAATGAAAGCTGCTTTGCGACCAAACGAAACTTTTGCGGTAAAAGTCAGCGAAAAAAATCGCAAACCAATGGCTTACACCTTAGCGATTGTCGATGAAGGTTTAATGGATTTGACACGATTTAAAACGCCAAATCCATGGAATCATTTCTATGCTAAAGAAGCTTTAGGCGTACAAACTTGGGATATGTACGACTATGTTATGGGAGCTTATACTGGAAAATTAGAACGAATTTTATCCATTGGTGGCGATGATGCTTTAGGTCCGAGAGAAGGACAAAAAGCCAATCGTTTTACGCCAGTTGTGAAGTTTCTTGGACCTTTTTATTTAAAATCAGGAACGAAAACGCACAAAATCACGATGCCGAATTATGTTGGTTCTGTTCGTGTGATGGTTGTTGCTGCGAAAGATGGTTCTTATGGAAATTCTGAAAAAACTGTTCCTGTCAAAAAGCCATTGATGGTTTTAGGAACAATGCCAAGAGTGTTAAGTCCAGGTGAAAGTGTGAAGTTGCCAGTTACGGTGTTTGCAATGGAAAATAATATTAAAAACGTCAGTTTAAAAGTAGAAATAAATGGTTTATTATCAATGGTTTCGACCAATAAAAAGACCGTGAAGTTTAATGAAACTGGTGATAAAGTCGTGAGTTTTGATATGGTTGTTCCCGAAAACATTGGCGTTGCAACGGTCAAAATTATTGCGACAAGCGGCAAAGAATCTGCTACACAAGAAATCGAATTAGACGTTAGAAATCCAAATCCTTATGTCACCGATGTTTATGCTGGCGTGATGGAAAAAGGCAAACCTTGGACGAAATTGTTTGAACCTGTCGGAATGGAAGGCACAAATTCTGCGGTGTTAGAAGTGTCGAATATTCCACCAATCAACTTGGGTGAACGCTTACAATATTTGTTACAATATCCACACGGATGTATCGAACAAACGACTTCTTCGGGCCTTCCGCAATTGTATGTCAATACGTTATTAGATGTCGATAAAGCGACCAAAACAAAAACGGACAACAACATCAAAGCAACGCTTAACCGTTTGAAACAATTTCAAACGGCAAGTGGCGGATTCGGCTATTGGCCAGGCGACAACGAAGCCTCACATTGGGGAACAACTTACGCTGGACACTTTATGGTCGAAGCTAAAGATTTAGGCTTTTCATTGCCACCTTCGATGTTGAGCAAATGGAAAAAATACCAACGCAAAGTTGCCAAAACTTGGAACGGAAACAACGGTTATCATAATTCTGACTTAGATCAAGCCTATCGTTTATACACTTTAGCCATCGCTGATGCACCAGAATGGGGAGCAATGAACCGTTTAAAAGAACGTCCAAATTTATCAACGGCTGCACGTTGGCGATTAGCGGCTGCTTATGCTGCTGCTGGTAAAAAATCGGTGGCAAAATCATTGACAAAAAGTTTGAAAACTTCCGTTAAAACGTATCGAGAATTTGGTGGAAGTTATGGTTCTGACTTACGAGATAGAGCGATGATTTTGGAAACTTTGACTTTAATGGGCGAAAAAACAAAAGCTGCTTCAGTTTTGAAAAAAGTCGCTGCAGAGTTGAGTAAAGAACAATGGTTAAGTACGCAAACAACGGCTTATGCGTTGTTGGCAGTCGGAAAATATGTCGGTGGCGATAAAGCCAAAGGGAACTTGGCGTTTATTTATACTTTGGGTGGAAAATCAGTAAAAATCACGTCCAAAAATCCAGTTGTTCAAATTAATTTTAATCCTGAACAAGCGTCGAAAGTTACAGTTAAAAATACGTCAGGCGGAATGTTGTTCGCAAGAGTTATTAGCACAGGAAAACCAGCAGTCAGTAAACAGTTGGCAGTTGGTAGTCAGCAGTCTGTAAATAACAATTTAAAAATTACCGTTAATTATAAAACACTTGATGGAAAAGTTATCAATCCAACTTCAATCAAACAAGGCACAGACTTTATGGCAGAAGTGACGATTACGAATCCTGGTGAGTTAGGAACGTATAACGAAATGGCATTGACACAAGTCTTCCCAGCAGGTTGGGAAATCCATAATACAAGAATGGATAATGTCTCGGCATTTAGTAATACAACCGTTCCAGAATATCAAGATATTCGAGATGATCGAGTGTATTCGTATTTTGATATTAAAGCGAATAAAACGCATACGTATCGCATTCAGTTGAATGCTGCGTATCAAGGTCGTTATTATTTGCCGACTGTGGTTTGTTCGGCGATGTATGATGATGCGGTTAGTGCGAGGATTGGTGGTGAATGGGTTTCGGTTATTGGGAATGAAGTGCAGTAATGTACAATCAAAATTCCTTGTAAATTGTGAAAAAAGTCATTCCAATAAATTTATTAGAATGACTTTTCTTAAAACTCGTAAATATGATAAAAAAATGCTATTTTGCTTTTTTTAATAAAAAACAAATAGCAGTAGTTCTCGGTTTAAAAAAAATAATATATGACATTGCTTAAAATAGCAATTACAAAGATATTAAATTAGCGTAAAACCGCTATTTATGTTAATGGATGACTTAATTAATAAAGTACGAAGTAGTTTTGATAAGATACCTGAACATAGAAATACAGAAAAAGGGAATTTACAATACAGTTTAACGGATTGTTTGAGTATGGCGTACTCAATGTTTGTATTGAAAGACCCAAGTTTAGCAGTATATCGGACGAAATATCCGAATAGGTCAGCAAATTTATCACGAGTATTTGGTTTAGAATCTATACCTGGAGATACGGCAATGCGAGAAACATTAGATGGCATTGATTATACGCATTTAGAAGATGTATTTAAGCCTTGTTTAGATATTTTAGGAGAAGAAAAAGTTTTTGAAAAGCGATTAGTTTTAGGAGATTATTTAGCCTTTAGCAGTGATGGGACAGGAACTTATTGTTCTGGAAAGAAGAATTGTAAACATTGTTTAACTAAAGAGATGAAAAATGGAAAGACATTATATCATCACCAATTGTTGGCAAGTGTAAATGTTCATCCCAAAGAGAAAGAGGTATTTCCAATTGCAGTAGAACCGATTATGAATTCAGATGGTTCTGTGAAAAATGATTGTGAATTAAACGCTTCGAAACGTTTGCTACCACAAGTTCGTAGGATGTTGCCGAATTATAAACTATTAGGACTTTTTGATGCTTTATATGCTAATGGACCACATATAAAAACTTTGGAAAGTGAAAATATAAGCTACATAATAGGTATTAAAAGTGGTCATGTTTGTGAATATATCAAAGACTTAAAAGCACAAGATGCTTTGACTAAGAAGGTTTGGAAAAAAAATGGAAAACGTTGTGTTGTGGCGTATTGCAATAAAATTACGTTGAATATGACTTATCCTGACATTGAAGTAAATTATTTTGAATATACAGAAACAGATATAAAAACGGGAAAAATTACTTTTTACAGTTCGTGGATTACCGATATTGAGATTACTCAAGAAAATATTAAAGAGTTAGTTGAAGTGGCAAGAACGAGATGGAAAATTGAGAATGAAACCTTTAATACTCTGAAAAACCAAGGGTATCACTTGGAGCATAATTATGGACATAGCCTGCCCCGAAACCTCGGGGAAAAGTATAATTTAGCAACGAATTTTGCAATTCTAACCTTTTTAGCTTTTTTGACAGACCAAATTGCTCAGTATTTAGATACCTTTTTTCAAAAAGCATGGAAAGCAAGAGGTTCTAAAACAGGGTTGTGGTCAAAAGTTAGGACTATTTTTGATTTACTTCCTGTCGCTTCTATGAATGCTATTTACAGGTTTATTAGTGAGAATCGAAGGGTTGAGATGCCTTTGATAGAATGAACATATTTGAAAAGTTTTAAACCGAGAATCGCTTTATTTTTGGTGAGAGCGAAGAAGAAAAATTTTGCATAGCCATAGCTATGGAAAACTTTTTCTGATGAAGCTATCGCCGAAAAGAAAAAGCAAAAATGTTGATAAATTTATTTTACAATGTATTTAGGATTTGATTCAAAAAAACAAGCTCCAAAAAAAATCATAAATATAGGTACTAAAAATATAAATTATTCATTATTAATCGTCGTTTGAAACAACCTAAAAATCCGCTTGTATTCATCTGTCCAACTACTCGGTTCTCGAAAGCCATGAGGTTCAACAGGATAAACTGCCATTTCCCAGTTATCTTTTCCTAACTCAATCAAACGTTGCGATAAGCGAACAACATCTTGAAACTGCACATTATTATCGACCATTCCATGCAAAATTAACAAATCACCTTTCAAACCTTCGGCAAAGTAAATCGGTGAAGATTTGCGATAAGCAATTGAATCCATAACAGGTGTATTTAAAATATTATTTGTATAAGGATGATTATAATGTGCCCAATCTGTTACAGAACGGATTGCAGCACCACTTTTGAAAGTTTCCGATTCATTAAACATCGCCATCAAAGTAATAAATCCACCATATGAACCGCCATAAATTCCAACTCGTTCCGTATCAATTCCATGCGATTCGACCAAATATTTCGCACCATCAACTTGGTCACTCAAATCCTTTCCGCCCATGTGTCGATAAATCGCAGTTCGCCAATCTCGACCATAACCTTCACTCGCTCGATAATCAATATCCAAAACGGTATAACCATTGTCTGTCAACAAGTTATGAAACATATATTCCCGATAATAATTCGACCACCATTCATGCACATTTTGTAAATATCCAGCTCCATGAACAAAAATAACGGCTGCACCATTTGGGTTTTTAGGCTTATAAATTCTCGCAGGAACGTTTGCACCATCTTCTGCTTTGAACTGTACTATTTCTGGCTTTCGCCAATTGTAGGTTTGGAATTCTTCAGTCATCGAAGCCGTAATTTTTTGCACTGTTGCTCCGCTTTCATTTTTCATCAAGTACAATTCCCAAGGCGAATTTGAAGTCGAATGACGAATCGCTAACCATTTTTCATTTGGTGACATCGAAATTTCATTTCCACCTTTTTGAGTCGTGATTTTTTGCATTTTTCCACCTTTTGAAGGCATTTTATAAAAATGATGTTCGTGAGCAGATTCTTTATTTGAAGTAATAAAAAATGTTTTTTTGTCTTTCGACAATTTAGCTTCAATAATTTCAAATTCCCCTTCTGTCAATTGCTTTACCGCTTTCGTTTTTACATTCATAGAGTATAAATGCGAAAACCCACTTTCTTCAGATTGATAGAAAAATACTTTATCAGAAATCCAACCTAAGTTTCCGGGATAATAATCCCAACCACCGATTCCTGGGCCGCCAATCCAAGCATCATCGTGTTGTCTATCCAAAAGCATCATTTTGCCAGTCGCCAAATCCAAGTTCATCAACCAACGATCTTTATTGTCCATTGCTCGAATATCTAATAATGCATTTGTGCCTTTCGGCGAATAAAAAGGCCCATGAATAATCACCGAACGAGGTTTTTCAAACTTAGAATTATAAGCCGATGTATCATTATGATACGATTCCATATAAGCAGGTTTGTCATAAATGCCATCAATTTTCGTAATATCAATCATATAAAATGTATCCCGATTTCTATCGTAAATACCTGTTTCATATGTTTCTTGTGGCGTTCCGACTTTTACTCTTGCACCACGATTGTTTGCATAACCAGATTCGGTGACATAATCCATATAATCCGTTCCGTTGCCATTTGCGGATTTTGTTAATCTAAAAGTTATAAAATTCAAATCACGCGAAACATTAATATTTGAAATTCGTTTTTCACCATAAAAAATAGACAAAGGACGTTCAGGGCGAAGTGTATCACGCTGCTGTGTTTGTAAATCTCGTTTTGCTTTTCGTTCTCTTAAAACCTCAAAATACTGCATTTGATCTTGGTACAACCATTCTTGATATTCAAGACGAGAAAATTCACTTTTTTCGTTCCCTTTTCTAAAATCAGTAATTTGTTCAGTCGTTCCTGTCGCAATATTCCAAAGGAAAACATTATTATCAGCAGTATAAATAATGTATTTTTCGTCAGCTGAAAAGTACGTGTAATATTCATTATTGAGTGTATTTGTAATTTGTCGGGTTATATTTGTTGTTAAATTGTATAGGAAAATATCGCCATTTTTTGAATAAACTTTTTGTGTATAGTTTTTATTCCAAGTCCCATTATTTGACATTGCTCTTAATTCCTCAAAGCCTACTTTTTGAATGTTTTGAGGATTATCAATATTGATTTTATATCGGCTTCTTAATAATTCTCTATCCGGATTCCAATCAAAATAAATAGTTTTACTATCATCCGACCATTTTATATTTGTTGGTGAATAACCTACAAATTTTTCGCCTTGCATAATTTTTTTAATCGTTAAAACTGATTGATTTTCAATAGTCTGAGCATTAATTTGTATCGTTGTCGCAAAGGCAATAATTAGAAAAAGGAAAATTCTTGTAAATATCATTTGGTTATATTTTTTGATTTGGGATAAAATTACAAAATAATCTTAAAAGGTTGGAAGTAATTAACAAACGCCCCAATTAGTGTAAAATCTAAGGTTTAATAGAAAAAATTAACATATTAAACTAAAATACATTTAATTGATTGTTAGTAATTTATAATTAATGATTTTTTTTAATTTGAAATATTCAAAATATATTAACAGTTTTTATTTTTTATAAATATAAAAAAATAATATATTTAATTATTATTTAACTTAAAAAACACAATAACGATGAAGCAGTCAAAGCTCAGTAAGTTTAAACAATTCGAGATTTCCAAAGGGCAATCAGGAAATCAAAAAGGCGGTATTTTTTGTGAAATTTACATTGGTTACACGGAGGCACAAGGTTCTTCTATAAACAATGGACAAATGAATAAAGGTATTTTATTAGACAATATCTTGGCAACACAAGGAATGTCAGCGGCATTACAGCAAGGAGGACAAAATTATATTAATAAATATTCGTAAGTATCCTCTCAGTACAAAACCAAAAAGAAAGGGCAACTCACAAAGTGAGTTGCCTGTTTTTTTAAAACATAAAATTACCTTTATTCACATTCTAAAAATAGAAAAGCCTCAAACTCGAAAGTTTGAGGCTTTTTAATATTTTTATTACAACTAATTCTTACATACGGAAGAATGTTTTAGTAATAGAAGTAGTATTATTTGATAACTTGATAAAATACTGACCAGTTTGGAAGTTAGATACATCAATCGGCAAAACATTGTTTCCTGCACCGATAGTTGTATTCATAACATTACGACCCAAAGCATCAAAGATATTAACAGTTAAATCATCGTCATAAGTTTGACCTAATACAACTTGTACTTGATTAGTAGCCGCTGTAGGATTTATATTTACTACAAACGTACTACCTTCAAAATCAACCTTTACAACCTCACTATAATCTACTGCACCATCAAAATCTACCTGACGTAAACGGTAGTAACTTGTACCTTTCATAGGTGCATTATCAATGTGACGGTATTGAATAGGTTCAACAGATGTACCTGCACCTTCAATAGTTGCAATCTCTGTATAGTCAATACCATCAATACTTCTTTCAACGTAAAACGCCTTATTATTTAATTCTGTAGCGGTTTCCCATTCTAACTGTACTGCATTTTTTGATGTTCTTGCATTGAAATAAGTTAACTCAACAGGTAGAACTACTGCTGCTGAACTTACTGAACCACAATCGTCTGAAACAACACAAGATACAGATTTGTTTACGTCACCTATTGCAAGGTTTGAAAACGTAACAGTACTTGTTCCGCTACCTGTCACAATAGAAACATTTGTTCCTTCTGCTGTAGAACCATTAGTTAATGCTTCACCACTTAAAAACCAACTTACAACTTCATTTGCACCAGAAGTATACGAAACAGAAGCTGAACCTCCTTGTCCTGCCTCTGAAATATTAGGTGAAGAAGGCTGTGACGTAATCGCTAAAGTAGCACTTTGAGATACTGTTGATGAATTTGCAACAACAGCACCTGCACCTGCAGTACAACCAGCATTACCAACTGTTACAGTATATGTTCCAGCAACTGAAGCTTGATATGATGCCGATGTTCCTACTTCTGAAGTTCCATCATGCCAAGAATAAGTTGAAGCATTATTTGCAGCAACCGTTAATGTTACATCACTACCATCACAAAATTCTGCTGTCGCATCAGGATGAGCTGTTATTGTAGGAGCTGCTGCTACTAACAAATTTGTATTAACAAAACCAGAAGTCGCTGAACAGCCATTTTCATCTGTAACTACTAATCTAATACCACTATTATTATCAGAAGATGTAGTACTACTTACAGTTCCTGTAATACCACCTGTTGGTACTGTTACGCCACCATCATCATCAAAATTAGTTGTTACACCTGCACTACTTTTTGTCCATGTATAATTATGTGCTGTTCCTGCTCCTGAGATAGTGCTTGAAAATACAGCATCTTCACCTTCACAAGTAGAAATACTAACAGGTGTTGAAATCATTGGATTTGAGTTTACAGTAAGTGTTGCTGCTTCATTATCACCTGAATTTGACTCTGTAATAGTAACTGCACCCTGATCATCAGGAGTATTGTTACTTAAATCTAACGTGATAGTGTGAAAATCCGCATTAAAAGGAGCTCCAAAAGAAGCTGATGTTAATGTAACTGTATAACTTGTTGATCCTATTGAACCAGACGTTGTTCCTGCTGTAGTTATAGCAGTTGTTGTCGTCCCGTCAACACTCCACTGGAAAGAAACCGCAGTTCCTGTACCTGTTGCATACTGAGCTGAAAAAGTAGCACTTTGACCTTCACAGACATCTTGACTGGCAGTTACGTTACTAAACTGCCCAAAACTAACTAAAGTTACGAGCATAAATAAAAATATAAATAAACTTGACTTGTACATAAGTAATTGGATTTAATTAAAAAAAAATTATTTTGTATCATATAAATACATAGCTATGTAACCATGTTTTACATATTATTTTTATAACCCTTTATATTTTAAATTGAAAATTTATTTGATAATGGATAATTTTTGTTTTTTGATTGGCGTTCAAGTGTAATATTTTAAATATTTTTTGTAAAAATTAAATGAAGATATTTTTTGTAAAAATTAAATACCTATACTATTTCACTTAACGAGAAAAACTGTGATAAAGTTGCCATTATAAATAAATATTTTTTGTGACAGTTAAAGAATGTAGTAATAAGAATGGATTGAAGTAAAAAAAATGAAGCAGAAATTATTTTCTGCTTCATTTTTTTAATTAATCATCTAATTTCAAGACTGCCATAAATGCTTTTTGAGGCACTTGAACTGAGCCTACTTGACGCATTTTCTTCTTACCTTTTTTCTGCTTCTCTAATAATTTACGTTTACGAGTAATATCACCTCCATAACATTTTGCTGTAACATCTTTTCGTAAGGCAGAAATTGTTTCACGAGCAATAATTTTTGCACCGATTGCTGCCTGAATAGCAATAACAAATTGTTGTCGAGGTAATAATTCTTTTAGTTTCTTACACAATTTTCGACCAAACTGCTGTGCTTTTGTTCTATGAATTAAAGAAGAGAAAGCATCTACCGATTCACCATTTAACTTAATGTCTAATCGTACTAAATCTGATTGATGAAAACCAGTAACGTAATAATCAAAGGATGCATAACCTTTAGAAATTGATTTTAATCTATCATAAAAATCAAAAACAATTTCAGCAAGTGGTAAGTCGAAAGTTAGTTCTACACGGCTTTCTGAAAGATAAACCTGATTTTTAATCATTCCACGTTTATCCAGACACAAGTTGATTATTCCACCGATAAACTCCGGTTTTGAAATAATTTGTGCTTGAATAAAAGGTTCTTCAATAGATTCTAAAAGGATTGGATCAGGCATATCACTTGGAGTCCGAATAGAGATCCGTTCTTGATCTTTTTTCATTGTTGCAAAGTAACTTACGTTCGGAACGGTTGTGATAAGGTTTTGGTCAAATTCACGAGTCAATCGTTCTTGAATAATCTCCATATGCAACATTCCTAAGAAGCCACAACGAAAACCAAAACCTAAAGCTTCGGATGTTTCAGGTTCATATACTAATGATGCATCATTTAGCTGAAGTTTTTCTAAGCTATCTCTCAAAGATTCATAATCATCACTTTCCATAGGGAAAAGACCAGCATAAACCATTGGTTTTACTTCCTCAAATCCTTGTATCGCCTCTGTTGCAGGATTTTCTACCAAAGTGATGGTATCACCGACTTTGATTTCTTTTGACTCCTTGATTCCTGTGACAATATATCCAACATTACCAGCACTAACTTCTTTTTGTGGAACTTGCGTTAATTTTAAGACACCGATTTCGTTTGCTTGATATTCGCTTTTGGTATTCATAAAGCGAACTCTATCGTTTTTCTTTAATGTTCCATTCAAAATACGATAATAAGCAATGACACCACGAAAAGGATTAAAATGGGAGTCAAAAATTAAGGCTTGAAGCGGTGCATCAACTGTACCTTCAGGAGCAGGAACTCTATCAATAATTGCATTTAAAACATCATCGACGCCAAAACCAGTTTTTGCACTACACAAAACCATATCTTCGATATCAGTTCCAATCAAATCTTCGATTTGGTCTTGTACTTCTTCGACCATCGCACTTGGCATGTCGATTTTATTAATAACAGGAATGATTTCTAAGTCATGTTCCAATGCTAAATACAAATTAGAAATCGTTTGAGCTTGAATACCTTGTGCTGCATCGACAATTAATAAAGCACCTTCACAAGCAGCAATTGAACGAGACACTTCATAAGAGAAGTCAACGTGACCTGGTGTGTCAATAAGGTTCAAAGTATATTCTTCACCATCTCTAATATGTTTCATTTGGATTGCATGACTTTTTATCGTAATACCTTTTTCTCTTTCCAAATCCATATCATCTAAAGCCTGATTTTGCATATTGCGCTCAGAGATAGTTTCTGTCAATTCTAACAAACGGTCAGCTAATGTACTTTTCCCGTGATCAATATGTGCTATTATACAAAAGTTTCTAATATTCTTCATAAGTATTTCTTCTGTTCAAATGCTATTTTATTGAATTGTATATTGTTGATTATCAGTGGTTTATGTCCTAATGTATTGGTGTTAGGAGTTAACTACAAATCAAAATAAGGTTTTGACTATTCAATTCAACCACAAAAATAAGGTTTTGAATTGAATTAATGATGAAAAATAAATTTATCTATTTTAAATCTAAATAAATTTGAATGCTCAATACTGGTTACTGGTTTTTATCTTTGCGGTATGAATGTTAAACAAATTGCGAAACTTACTGGTCATAACGGTTCAATTTATACGATTGTTCAAGGAAAAGAACAACATAAAATACTTACTGGTGCAGGTGATGGTTGGGTGATTGAATGGGATTTGACGAATTTTGAAACAGCAAAGGTTGTGGCGAAAGTAGAAGCTAATATTTTTTCAATGTGTTACTTACAAAGTAAAAATTGGGTTATTGTTGGAAATATGTTTGGTGGCTTACATTGGGTTGATTTGAATGAAAAAAAAGATTTGAAAAATGCTGCTTTTCATGAAAAAGGTGTTTTTGATATTTTGGAATTAGATAATCATATTTATACCGTTGGTGGCAAAGGAAAATTGGGAAAATGGAATATTGAAACTCAAAGTGTGGTAGAATCTATTCAACTGTCAAATCAAAGCCTGAGAAGTATTGATTATGATAGTTTTGGAAAACGATTTGTCGTTGGTTCAAGTGATAATTCAATATACTTTTTGGATAATCAGTTGAATATTAAACATCGGATAAATTCAGCACATGAAAACTCTATTTTTGCAACTTGCTTTTTTGAAAATGGAACAAAATTATTTAGCGGAAGCCGTGATGCACATTTAAAAGTTTGGGATTTAAACGAAAATTTCAAAAATATAAGTAGTCAACCTGCACATTGGTTTACGATTAATAATATCACTTTTCATCCTACAAAACCGTTATTGGCAACAGCCAGTAGAGATAAAACGATAAAGATTTGGAATAAAAATACTTATGAATTATTAAAAGTCATTGATGTTATTAAACTTGGTGGACATATTAATTCAGTTAATAAATTACTTTGGACAAACTATAATAACTGGCTGGTTTCCGTTTCTGATGATAGAACGGTTATCGTTTGGGAAATTAGTGATTAGTGATTGGTGATTGGTGATTGGTGTGTACCAGTTACCAATCACCAATCGCCAATCACCAATCATTAAAAATTGATTTTATCAGATAAAAGAATTTTAGAGGCGATTGAAAAAGGCGAAATTGTTATCGAACCTTATGATAGAAGTTGTTTGGGGACAAATAGTTATGATGTTCACTTAGGTAAACATTTGGCTTGTTATACGAATCGTGTTTTAGATGCAAAAAAGCATAATGAAATTGAGCATTTTGAAATTCCAGAAGAAGGTTTTGTATTAGAACCTGGAACGCTTTATTTGGGTGTAACGGAGGAATACACGGAAACACACGCTTCTGTTCCTTTTTTGGAAGGTAAGTCGAGTGTTGGTCGTTTGGGAATTGATATTCATGCGACTGCTGGAAAAGGTGATGTTGGATTTTGTAATACTTGGACATTAGAAATTTCGGTGACAATGCCAGTTAGAATTTATGCTGGAATGCCGATTGGACAATTAATTTATTTCGCTGTCGAAGGCGATATTGAAAATTATTATAACAAAAAGAAAAACGCTAAATATACAAATAGAACACAGAAACCTGTGGAATCTATGATGTGGAAGAATAAATTTTAGTTTAAGTAGTTAAGTAGTTTGAGTAGTTTAAGTAGTTAAGTAGTTTAAGTAGTTCTTACGTATTATTTTGCGAACTACCGAAAACTACTTAACTACTTAAACTACTTAAACTACTCAAACTAATCGGAAGATTTGAAAATACTATTAATTGGTGGTGGAAATATGGGATTGACCTACGCCACAAGCTTTTTGAAAGCACACGTAACAACGGCTGCAAATATGATGATTTTAGAGAAATCTGAAAGTCGAGCAGCAGAATTAGCAAAGAAAAATATCGGGACAGTTTATGGACATCCTAAAGATTGTTTGCCAAAAGCAGATATTGTAATTTTGGCGGTAAAACCGCAAGATACACCTGCTTTGTTTGAAGCAATTCAACCTTATACAACTGATACGCAAGTATTTTTGTCTATTATGGCTGGTGTAAAAATTGAAGCGATTTCGACTTCGTTGAATGTAACAAAAGTCATCAGAGCGATGCCAAATTTGCCTGCTCAAATCGGAATGGGAATGACCGCTTTTACATCTGCGAATTCGGTAACACGTTCGGAATTGGTTGCTGTTCATAATTTATTGAACACAACTGGCAAGACTGTTTATTTGGACGACGAAAGCATGATTGATGCAGCAACTGCGATTTCAGGTTCTGGTCCAGCTTATGTTTATTTCTTTATGAATGCCATGATGGATGCTGCTAAAAGCCTTGGTTTTACAACATCACAAGCGGAGTTATTAGTAGAACAGACATTTTTAGGTTCGGTTCATTTACAAAATCGTAATGATTTATCGTGTTCAGATTGGATTAAAAAAGTATCATCAAAAGGTGGAACAACCGAAGCGGCTTTAAAAGTTTTTCAATCTACAACTGTAAATCAAGATATTAGAAATGGTGCAAAAGCTGCTTTTGATAGAGCGGTAGAATTAGGAGAATAATTGTCCACAGGTTTTATCTGTGGCTATTTGGATTGAACTCTTCCAGAGTTTCGTGAAACAACTGCTTTACAACTTTGGAAGAATTCAATTTCAATAAAGCAATAAATTGAAATTATTATCAAAATTATTTTCTAATAATAATTGCTACTCGACGGTTTTTTCTTTTATCACCATCATCAGATTTTACAGCACCTTTGCCTTCTTGTTTTATACTTTTAACTTTGATGCCTGCATTGTCAAGGTAAGTAACAACGGCTTTGGCACGTTGTTCTGAGAGCATTTGGTTGTAAGCTACGTTTCCTAAGTCATCCGTATAACCGATGATTTCAACTTCCCAACCTGATTCAGTTTCCAGTTTTTCTACTAATTCACTTAATTGTCCACGGGCTTTATCATCTAAAGCAAAATTATCAAAATCAAAGAAAATATCATAACTTAATTCGGTTGGTCCAGCAGGAATAGGTTTTCTTGCTCGTCGTTTTGGTATCAATGAAATATCAAAGCGAAATGGAATTGCATTATTTTGGGAAGGCAAAAAAGCAGCTTCCATATAATATTCATAATCAGGATTATTAACCTGAAAAGCATACGCTTTTTGAGTTGGTAAACACATAAAATACCAACCATCTTTATCTGTTTGAAGCTCCCATTTTTTACCATTTCGCATAATATCTAAACTGATTTCTAATGGTTCTTCAGTAAATTCATCCTTTACTTGACCTTCAATAAAAACCATATCAAATGGTTGAAAATGTTCAGGAAGCGTAAATTCATAAATATCTAAACCGCCTTCACCTTCTAATCTTGAAGAAGCATAATAAGCTGTTTTTCCGTCTGCTTTTACAAACAAGCCAACCTCTTGAAAAGGTGAATTGATGGGATAGCCTAAGTTATAAGGTTCAATCCAACTCCAAGCAGTATCACCACTAACTTGTTGAATACGAGTCATGAAGATATCACCATCGCCCATACCAGGATGTCCGGTTGAGGAAAAATAAAGTGTGACACCATCAGAAGCCATAAAAGGAGACTCTTCATCGCCTGGAGTATTGATTGTTGGGCCAAGGTTTTCGGCAATACTCCATGTTCCGTCTTTTAGTCGAAAACTCCGCCAAATATCCGCACCACCATAACCACCTTCTCGACTACTCGAAAAGTACATCACCGTTCCGTCACAACTTATAGAAGGTTGCGAATCCCAACCATCAGAATTTAGATTTCCTTTTAAGGTTCTGACTTCTAATAAGTCTATATTATTCAATCGCATCTGGTAAATATCACATCCACCTTTAGAGTCAGAACGCATACAACCTGCAAAGTACATAAAGCGTTCATCAGCGGCAAACTTTGCCATTCCTTCGTTATTTTCGGTATTTAGTGCAGCGTTAAAAGTCGTACCGATTGTCCATTGTTTATTAATCATTTTGCTAATAAAAATATTTTCACCAGTTGGCGTTCCTAAAGGATTGTATGTTTGTTGTGTGGTGTAAATCATAACTAAACCATCGCCTGAAATCGTCGGTAAATAATCATCTTGATAGGAATTGATTTTTGCACCTAAATTAAAAGGCCCTTCGCCCAGACCTAAAGTCGGTGTTTTGACGGCTTCCAATGCAAATAAATAATTTTCAGTACGTGTTGCAACTTGATTATCATGTTTTGATTCTAAAGCAACCTCTTTTTTTGCATTTGTATATCGAGCATCTTTCATGATGTCATATTGACTAAAGTAAGTCGCTGCCGTATCAAATCTACTTAATCGAAAATAAGCTTCACCACACTCATAATACGCAGCACGAGATAATGCAGGATCTAAAGCAAATGATTTTTCATAAGCATCAATTGCATTTTCAAATTGAGATAATTCCAGATTTACTCGACCCAGCTCTCGATAGGCTACTGCAAAATCATTTTTGATTTTAATCGTGCGTTCCAGTTCAATTTTAGCTTCCTCTAATTTATCTTTATTGATATGTGCTTGTGCGACTCGTAGCGAACGTATTGCTTTGACTGTTTTAAATAGTTGAGCATCTACCGTTTGTGAAAACGTTAAACATATTACTATTAATAAACTACGATATGTATAATTTAGAATTTTCATAGATTGTTTGGAATAAATTGCTGTCATAGTTATTAATAAAAACTTTCCTTTCTCTTTATTATTATATGGATACAAAATTCGGGTAAAATTTGGTAAAATATCGAATTTTTTGATATAAAATAATAAGATTTTCAAGCATTTAAGACTTTTATTAACAAAGATAAAAAATACTAATAGTTGTAACGAAATCTATTATTAGATGGTTATAAGAATTAAAAGAAAGTTTGATTTCTGATATGCTACATAAGGGCTTTCTCATAGAAATAATTTGAACCACAAAAGGGATAATAGGCACAAAAGGTATTCACAAAAGAATTAATAAATATAACTTTTGTGAATATCTTTTGTGCCTATTGATTCTTTTGTGGTTCAAAAAATATAAATTT
>JBGCFH010000042.1:0-58819 GCA_045106825.1 Saprospiraceae bacterium
GGCAAAAATTGTCAATAAACCAAAAAAATAATTTTGTTAATGAAAAATCTGCGTGAATCTGCGAAATCTGCGTGAGATGATTGTTTTGCAAGGCAAAACGTAATATTTTCATTTTTAAGTTTAATATCAGCGAAACATGAAAACTTATACAAACAAAGTCGTAAAGTAATTCAAAGTATTTGAAATGTGAACTTTGAATTACTTTGCGACTTTGTGGTTTATTGATTTTTTTTTGTTTAAAAATTAGCTTAATATTGTTCTGATTCAAATCTGAATTAAAAAACATCGTAACTATTCAGCATCTATAACATTGTGCGTTTAATCGGGATAAAATCCCGATTCTTTAGATACAACGTAATTCAAGAAGTTATTGGAAAGTGTAAAATTTGTATCTAAAAGCATAAAATTTGAATATTTTGAGTGTCTTTTGAAAATGCACCATCTAAAGAATCGGGATTTTATCCCGATTAAACGCACGATGCTGAATAGTTACAAAACATCTGAATAAATACCAAATGAACAACTTATTCAAACTACGAGGTTCACTTTCCTCACAACAAAATATAATATTATCCATCGTTGGAGTGCTATTATTAATTGGTTTCTGGTCGCTTTTAGCACACATAAAGTCAGATGTCAGAGTTATTCCAATTGATAACGATGAAATGACGATAGAAGATAGAACTTATTACGATAGTGATTCTATCTTGTTAGATAATGAAATCGTATTGACACAAAAAACAGATGAAGAACTGGCGAAATATGGTTTAAAAAAGAAACGTGTTTATCCTGTTTTGCCTTCTCCAATGTCTGTATTGACTTCATTTGGTGAATTACACAAAAATGACTTTTTAGTTTTAAATAGTCTACAATCTATCAAACTTAACCTTCTGGGTTATATCGTAGCTATCAGTATTTCGATTCCCTTAGGTTTTGCGTTAGGTTTGATTCCATTATTTAGAGGCTTGTTTTCACGAATTTTTGATTCCTTCCGATTTATTCCATTGACAGCAGTTACAGGAATTTTTGTGATTTGGTTAGGATTAGGAAACGAAATGAAAGTATCGTTTTTAGCCTTTGGTATTATCGTTTATCTCGTTCCAGTTGTCGTTCAACGGATTGATGAAGTCAAAGATGTTTATTTAAAAACAGTATTTACGCTCGGTGCGACAAATTGGCAAACGATTAAATCTGTTTATTTTCCTGCTGTAATTTCAAAATTATCTGATGATATTCGAGTGCTTACAGCGATTTCTTGGACATATATTACAATCGCAGAAATGCTAAATCGTAGCGGTGGAATCGGTGAATTAATTTGGATTGCTCGTCGTCAAAGCCGTATTGACAAAGCTTTCGCTGTTTTGATTGTCATCGTAATCATTGGTGTACTCCAAGACAGAATCTTTTTGTGGTTAGATAAAATGTTTTTCTCTTATAAATATACAGAGAGAAATACGCATAAGTAATTTACAAACGGTGTCGGTTTCAAAAAACCGACACCGTTTCAATTTACCCATATTTAATCAGAATCATCAACCAAGTATCCGCCCCATTTTGCCATAGCTTCAAACACTGGTACAAGTTCTCTTCCTTTTTCTGTCAATTGATATTCTACTCTCGGTGGAGTTTCTGCGTAAGGATGCCTTGTTACCAAGTTATCTCTTACTAATTCGGATAAATGAGAAGCTAAGACTTTTCTGGAAACTTGAGGAATTGAATAATCAAGTTGCCCAAATCGCTTTGATGATTTACTTAAATTTAAAATAATTATTGGTTTCCATTTACCACCTACTACTCGGAGTGCGGCAGTCAGAGGGCATTTACTCAAATCCTTTACTCTCATACCTCTTTCTTTGATATGTTACCAACTGGTAAACAGTTTATAATAAAAAGACTACTAATTGTTACCAAAAGTAACACTTAATAATAACTTCACGTAACATTCATTCGATAATTTTTAAATCAATGGTTACCAAATGGTTACCACTTTCTCTGAGATATTTATTTATTAGTTACCTAAAGTGACAGTTAACAGTAACTTTGCGTAACAAATACTTTAATTATTTATAAATGTATAATCATAAATAAAATTAATCATGTTTAAAAATTCACAAATTCCACTTTGGGTAAATATTCTATTGATATTTCTTCTATTACCGATGATAGCACAGGTCTATTGGTTTTACTTTGACCATGGCTATCTTATTGAAGCGGGAATAACCGTTAAAGGCGTACCGAATTTAAATATTATTTACACGACAGCAGGTAGATTAGTTGCCATGATAGCCATAACTATTTTTGTATTGGTTACTCAAAATCCAAATCAATATCTTATTGTGTTGTTGATGAGTATTTTTCGTGAAGGTCAGGAGAGTTTTATTGACCCTATGTTTCCATACCTAAACGCTGGTCCTGTAGCAGTTGATATTGGAATGCATGCGATTATTGTTGCACTTGAGATTTGGGCATTTATTACTGTTTATCGAATTGCAAAAAAGCAGAATAAAGCGGTTACGGTTTCATAGCTTACGTTCATAAATTTTCTAATCGTTTAACAACAGTGTCGGTTTCAGAAACGGATACAATTTAGTACACGAAAAAGATTAAAAATATTATTATTAAAAAAGTTATAAAATGAAAAAATTAGAAATATTCGTATTTACATTAATACTAAGTTTTACCATTTCAATGGCTAATGCACAACAATCAATACAATCCATTGGAACATTAGAGTTTAGTGATGAAGGCGTTTTGTTTGTAGGAGATAATCTATTAGGAGCAATTCATGCCATTGATTTCACGAATAAAAGCCGAACTAAAGAACAATTTGACCTCAATGTAAATAATGTTGATGCTCAGATAGCTGCTATCTTAGGTGCAGCTCCTCACAATATAAGAATCAATGATTTAGTAGTACATCCGAAAAGTGGTGAAGCCTATCTATCCGTAAGTCGTGGTAATGGTATGAATGCTTTACCTGCTCTAATCAGAATAGACGCTGAAAATAAAATACACAATGTAGTCTTAGACTCAGCAAAAATCACGACGCAAACATTGAGCAAAATACCGGATATGAGTATGCAATTTAGACCTCGAGGTGCTATGAGGAATCCACCGACTGCCAAAGATATTGCTAAAGCAAAACGTCCCTTGCGTATGTTTTCAATCATGGATATGGAATACCACAACGGAGAACTTTTTGTTTCCGGGGTAAGTAATGAAGAATTTAGTTCAATATTACGCAGAATGCCTTACCCTTTTGATGGAAAAGAAAGTATCAGTAATGTTGAAATGTACCACATTGCTCACGATCAGTATGAAAGCCGTGCTCCTATTCGCTCTATGCAGATTAAAAATATTGATGGCATAGACCAAATAATCGCTGCTTACACTTGTAGTCCTTTGGTATTAATTCCATTGACTGAATTAAAGGATGGAGCAAAAGTCAAAGCCAGAACGCTTGGCGATATGGGCAATGGACAACCGCTTGACATGGTTGCTTTTAATCTGATGGGTCAAGATATGTTATTTGTAACAAACAGTGGTAGAACACCTCAAGTAATACCATTAAAAGGACTAAACAATGCTAAAGTGGTTACAGATAAAGACTTTGAACGAGGTGGTAAATTAGATTTAAGTCCTGTAATGCCTTACGGTCCGATGGGAGAAGGTGTCATGTTTGTAGGTTCTTCTCTTCATATTGATTTGTTGAATGAAAAACAGTTTATCTCCTTGACGAGAGATGCTCCTACAGGGAGTTTGGATTTAGAAACAGTTTCGACAATGCTTCCTTTCAATATGCACAATATTGAGGCGGCTGAATTTGATTTCCCGAGCTACAAGTTTCCTACACAAAAAGGTGAATAATGACAACTATTAATATAAATCAAATCAAATCACTTGGCGTATTAGAGTTTAGTGATGAAGGCGTACTTTTTATTGGTGACAATATATTAGGAAATATTCTTGCCGTTGATTTGACGACTGAGCGTAAAACAGCAGATAAGTTTGAGATTAATGTTTACAACATAGATGCTCAAATAGCTGCTGTTTTGGGAACAACTCAAAGTGATGTACAGCTAAATGATTTAGCTGTACATCCTGTAAGTGGTGAAATATTTCTGTCCGTAACTCGTGGGCATGGTGTGGAAGCTTTCCCTGCTTTGATAAAGGTAGATGCAGAAAATCGCATACACAACATGGACTTATCTACGCTTGAAATCACGGCTCAAGCATTGGATAACTTACCCGACAGTAATAGACGAGTAGCATTGCGTGGTACCGGTTCCGCTCCTACAAAGAAGGAAATTGCAAAATCGAAACGTTCATTACGAATGCTTTCTATTGTATCCATGGAATATCACAAAGGCGAGCTGTTTGTCGCAGGTATCAATAATGAGGAGTTTTGTTCGGTACTGCGAAGAATGTCTTACCCTTTCGATGGAAAAGAAAGTATCAGCAATATTGAGATGTATCACATTACTCATGATAGGTACGAATCTCGTGCACCGATTCGTACCATGATAGTGAAAGAAATTAATGGCATTGACCAATTAATTGCTGGATATACTTGTAGTCCTATGGTATTGATTCCTTTGGATGAATTAAAGAATGATGCAAAAGTTAAAGCCAAAACCATCGGTGATATGGGTAATGGACAACCTGTTGATATGCTTTCTTTTAATTTGAATGGTGAAGAAATGCTATTTGTCACCAATAATAGTAGAAGTCCGTTGGTCATTCCATTAAGTGGAATTCATAATGCCAAAGTCGTTACGGATGAAGACTTTGAAAGAGGTGCGAAAGTAGATTTAAATCCATTGATGCCTTTTGGTCCTATGGGTAAACCTGTCATGTTTACAGGAGCTTCTCTTCATATTGATTTATTGAATAAAAATCAGTTTGTCTCTTTGAATAGAGATGCGGAAATGGGTAGTTTGGATTTAGAAACAGTTTTCACCAAGTTTCCATTCAAAATGCATAATATCATTGGCGAATGGGATATTCCAGTTGAAGACAAAAAATGATTTGTATTGAAAGTTCATATTTTTTTAATCATTCTCTTTATGATGATTTCTCGCTTAGAAGTTCTATCACAGACTGATTCTTTACTTATTTTTCCGAATGAAATAACAGAAAAGGTTCGACTTGATATTTCTACTTTTCCAAATTTCAATATCGAAAAAATGGATTACGACTATTTATCCGTTTTTGTAAAAAATGATAGAGAGAAATATACTTCAAATGCCGTTCAAGGACGATATGAAGTCGAAGGTGATTATTTAACTTTTACTCCGTATTTTCCTTTTGAAAAAGGAATGACTTATGTCGTCAGAACAAAGAATACTGATGACAACTATACTTACCAATCGTTTCAAGTCGGAAAAAAGGAAGCTGTTGAGAAAGCAAGAGTAGTAAGTATATATCCGTCGGCTAATGAATTGCCAGAAAACTTGCTGCGATTTTACTTCTATTTCAATACGCCAATGAAAAAAGGGCAAGCACTGAAACATATACAATTAGTAGATGCAGCAGGAAATATTGATAATCACGCTTTTATGGAATTCAAGCAAGAACTTTGGAGTGCTGACGGAAAACGACTGACGATATTATTTGACCCTGGACGCATCAAAAGAGGTGTTTCTACGAATATAGAATTGGGACCAGCTTTACTTGAGCGTAATAAATATCAACTAACTATTTCGGGCGATTGGGAAGATGTATATGGACAAGAATTAACTGTAGAAACAACGAAAGAATTTACAGTAACGAAAGCCTATCGTCAACAGATAAAAGTTGATGAATTAGAAATCCAAAAACCAAAGGCAAACAACAATGATACGCTGAATATTTATTTTGATAGAATAATAGACCACGCTTTAGTTCAATCTATGATTAGAGTAGAAGATGAAAATAAAAACCTCGTAGTCGGATATTGGAAAACATCAGAAGATGAGCGAATTATACAGTTCATTCCTGAAAAACCGTGGAAAAACGGAACATACCAAATCATAATGGACAGTCGCTTAGAAGATATTGCCGGCAATAATCTCAACAACTTATTAGACCAAAAAACAGGTGCAAAAAATAGTAATATACAACAAATAATTAGACGCTTCACATTATGATTATTGATTGAAATTCAAAAATTGCTTTAAAAAATCCAATCATGAAGATAAAACTACTCATGAATACTTTTATAGTATTCATAGCCATTCTATTGCTTTGTTCAGATGCTTTTGGGCAAAATACGGATACGTTAAAATACAAATTTGACTTTCAAATTGGAGGACAACGAAAACGAGGTGTATTTTCACAAACATCGGTGAGAGCTATTGCAAATAATAAACTCGAAAACAAAAAGCTGGTCTTAAATAACCTATCAAGTTATACTTACACAGAGGCAAATGGCTTTAATATCGCAGATGATTGGCATTTTAGAACTATCGCAATGCTTAAACTAAATTCAACTACAAGACTTCTTCCAGTTTTTGGTCATAACTATCATCAAAACGTATTGTATAGAATTACAAATAGTAATAGAACGTTAGCAGGAGTTAAAATTATTCCCATTAAGCAGTACAAGGATTTCTCGTTCATACTTGGTGCAGGATATGAGTTGAGTCGTTATACTGATGATATTTTTGTGAATAGTAATTTAATTTCCAGTCAAAGGGACTTCACGCTCGGTTTTTTCAATCTTGCGGGGAAGCATCAGTTAAGGTCGAATAAAATTCTCATTGAATACAACTTCTCCCTTGTTCAGTCTTTTGAAGAGGCTAAAGATTTTTCATTTTGGTTGACATCAGGAGTAAGTGTACCTTTTGGTAAGCATCTTTTTTTAGGCGTGAACTATGATTTTAGGTTTCGGAATGTTCATTTAATTGATATTCCCAATATTAATGATTTACTAATGTTCAGTCTTAGATTTAATATTGCTAATTAGTGTCAGTGAAAATACTATTCCCTGAAAATATTAGCAACCAATAAAAAATTAGAAGGAAAAAAATTAAATTGCATCAACTTTTTGAATTAGGTAAGTTTATCTATCATATAATAAAGTTGATGCCTTAACAAATAAAAGAATCAAAATGAAATTAATTCAACTTTGTAAATTATCAGATTTACAAGAAAAACAACCTGCTCACCACCAAGTTAATGGTTTAGATTTAGTATCAATTAGATATAATGGAAATGAAGTTTCGGTACTTTATGGTCGCTGTTTACATCGAGGTGCATTAATGGCTGATGGTCACATTGATGGTGAAAATATCATTTGTGGTGTTCACAATTGGGATTATCGCATTGATACAGGTGTAAGTGAATACAATAATAAAGAGGTTTTACATAAATTTCATACAGAAATAAAAGACGATACCGTTTGGATTGATGAAGATGAAATCAATGCTTATTTAGTTAAAAATCCACAACCATTCAATCGTGATGAGTATTTAGGTCAATACGCAGACACACATCCTGAAAGCACCGAACCTTACACTGGTTATATCAAACATTTAGCAAAAAATGGTTTGAAAAAATATGGTCATCATGGTCCTTCGGCTTCGATGGGCGTTGATAGAAATACGCTACCGAAATGGGAAGAAATTCAGTTTTTACCAGCTCAATTGGCAACTCGTCCGTTACTTGACCATGAAGAAGTGGCAACAAAAGTGGTGATTGGTGGAAAAGCAAAAAAGCCATTAACCTTAGATATACCAATGTTTGTGTCAGATATGAGTTTTGGAGCATTGTCGAGAGAAGCTAAAATTGCTTTATCGAAAGGTGCAGAATTGGCTGGAACTGGAATTTGTAGTGGTGAAGGCGGAATGTTGCCAGAAGAACAAGAAAATAACTCGAAATACTTTTATGAATTAGCATCAGGAAAATTCGGTTTTTCTTGGGATAAAGTCGAAAAAGCTCAAGCTTTCCATTTCAAAGGCGGGCAAGGTGCAAAAACTGGAACTGGAGGACATTTACCCGGTCATAAAGTAACTGAAGAAATCGCTAAAGTTCGTGGTTTGAAAGTCGGTGAAGCAGCAATTTCTCCAGCAGCTTTTCCAGATTTATTTACAGTCGAAGATTTTCAAAAAGTCGCTACCGAAGTTAGAGAACGAACTGGCGGAATTCCTGTCGGTTTCAAAATCGCAGCTAGTCATATTGAACGAGATATAGATTTTGCCTTAGCAGTTGGTGTCGATTATATCATTTTAGATGGTCGAGGCGGCGGAACTGGTTCTGCTCCAACGATTCTACGAAATAATATCAATGTTCCAACAATTCCAGCATTGGCAAGAGCCAGAAGGCATTTGGATAAAGTCGGAGCAACAGAAGTCACTTTAATTATCACTGGCGGTTTGAGAGTTGCGGAGGATTTTGCGAAAGCAATGATGTTAGGAGCAGATGCGATTGCCGTTTCAAATTCTGCACTTCAAGCAATTGGCTGTTTAGGAATGCGTGCTTGTGGTAGTAATAATTGTCCAGTTGGAATTGCGACACAAAAAGAAAATTTGAGAAGCCGATTGATTATTGATGGTTCTGCACAACAACTATTCAACTTTTTCGATGCTTCGAATGATTTAATAAAAGTGATTGCACGAGCTTGTGGTTATGACGATATTTCAAAATTCAATCATAACGATTTGAGTACATATAATCACGATTTATATCGTTTGGCGGGAATTCCTTATGCTGGGATAAACCCATAGTTAAAAACAAATGGAAGACATTTTAAAAATGTCTTCCATCTTCAAGTTTATAATTTTTCAAATGGAAAATACAATCACAATGATCGTCAATATCATCGGAATCTATCTCGTCTTAGGTTTTCTTTTTTCACTTGTTTTCATCTGGAAAGGGTTGCATAAAGTCGATGAAGGAGTAAATGGAAGTAGTTTCTTTTTTAAAGTTTTAATCTTTCCAGGAATGATTGTTTTCTGGGTATTATTTCTAAAAAAATGGATAAAAACTAAGACATAATATAAACTATACGAAGGTTTCAAACATTGTGCGTTTAATCCTGTTCCAACAGGATTCTTTAGATATTGCAACATCAAGAAAAGATTGAAAAAATTCATAACTTTAATGTTCAAAATCTATTATTGAAATTTCTCAACGATTTTTTCGGATAAAACAACATCTAAAGAGTCGGATTTTTAATCCGACTAAACGCAGAATTTTTAACGCTAAACAGATATAGATTTAAATCTTTATATAGTTAACTTTCAACATCACAAATGAAACCATCACAACGAAAATCACACTTCCGAATTTGGATTGGAATAACAATAATTGTTGCATTCCTACTTTTTCAAATAATTAACAACTAAATCAATCACCCAAAATATGAGTGTTAATTACAAACCTGTATTGTGGAACAAACAAAAGAAACTATACGATAAAATTCTATGGTTTGGGATTTTATTGACAATGGGAACTTTTGTTGGAGCTCAACTCCTACTCCATTCAAATATTACCATCGAAACTTTGATTATACGAGCAACTGCTTTTACTGCAATTGTTTTGTTACATATCATATTAATGATTGGGCCTTTATGCCGAATCAATTCACTATTTCTGCCATTGTTATACAATCGTCGTCATTTTGGCGTTTCGATGTTCTTCATTGCTGCGATTCATGGCATATTTTCGATTATTCAATTTCATGGTTTAGGCGATATCAATCCGATTGTTAGTGTATTCACTTCCAATCAACATTATCAAGAAATTAGTGAATTTCCATTTCAAATATTTGGCTTTTTTGCGTTGATTATTTTGTTCTTAATGGCAGCGACAAGTCACGACTTTTGGTTAAAAAATCTAAGTCCGAAAGTATGGAAAATCTTACATTTTGGTGTTTATTTAGCTTACGCAATGATAGTATTACACGTTGCTACGGGAACATTACAGTATGAAACCAAACCGTTTTATTGGATAATTTTAGTTGGTGGATTTATAACAATTGCTGGTTTACATATTTACGTTGGTTGGCAAGAAACGCAACGACTAAAAGCCGATAAAGACAATGCAAAAAAGAACGGTTTTTATGAAGTATTAGCGGTTGAAGATATTTCTGAAAAGTGTGCAACAACTGTTTTTATCAATGGTGAAAACATTGCAATTTTTAAATACGACAATAAAATTTCGGCTGTTCATAATGTTTGCAGACATCAAATGGGTCCAATTGGCGAGGGAAAAATCATTAACGGTTGTATTACTTGTCCTTGGCATGGTTATCAATATTTACCCGAAAACGGACAATCTCCGCCACCGTTTACCGAAAAACTAAACACGTATCAAGTCAAAATTATCAAAGGAAAAGTCTGGGTAAATCCAAGTCCGAAACCAGAAGGAACATTTGTAGAACCAGCTCTTATTAAATAATTAACCGCAAAGAACGCAGAGGTTTCGCAGAGAACGCAAAGAAAAAATAATTAAAAACTTAGCGTTCTTTGCGAAAAATCTCTGCGACCTCTACGGTTAAATAAAAATATATGTCAAACAAACCATTCTATATCGGTTGGCAAGAAGAAATGTCACCTCAACACAAACGATTATTAAAACGATTTTTAATACCTTTTTTCGTATTAATTCCTGTTTTAATAATTGGCGTTGTGCTATTACAAAAGCCATTTAATAATCATCAATTTGAGCTTGGTAATATCAAGGAATTTACTGGCGTTTATCATGCTTCACCTTATCCAATTTTGACGATTTCGGATGATGACTTGCCCCCGAGATTTCGGGATAAACTAAAAGGTATTTCAAAATCTGCGTTATTAGTTGGTTACGGAAAGTTTGGAGCAAAAGGCACAATGGAGATGATTGAAGCACAAAACGGTCAATCATTAAACAATAAAAAAGTCACGATAAAAGGAAGTTTGATTTATGGTGATGGAAAAGCGATCATTGAATTAACAAAACAAGAAAATAGTTTAGTTAAAGTTCATGATGAGCGTCAACCTCCTTTTGGCGTTATTCCATCAAATGAAAATGTAACTCTAACTGGCGAAATTTTAGATCCAAAATGCTATTTTGGTGTGATGAAACCTGCTGTTGGAAAAATCCATAAAAGTTGTGCGATTCGTTGTATAAGTGGTGGAATTCCGCCTGTTTTTCGAGTACAAACCGATAAGAGTAATTATGATTATTATTTAGTTGTTGATAAAAATGGAAATGATTTGAGCGAATCTATTTTATCAATTGTCGCAGAAGAAGTTACCTTAACTGGTGAAAAAAATATAGAAAATGGTTGGAAGGTTTTGACTATTGACTATTCTGATTTTAATCGATTATTGACTGATAATCATTAAACTATTTATTTGGTATTCATATTACATACATTTTCAAACTTTACACATTCTTAATAATCATCATTTCATAAATATCAACTTTGCTTGTAATTTTGTCGTTCTATTTTGAAAATTCGATAATCAAACAAATAAAATGGACAACTTACATACAGAAGTTCAAGAATATTATGGAACAGAACTACAAACTTCTGAAGACTTAAAAACGAATGCCTGTTGTACTTTGACGAAGCCACCAAAACATATTTTGAAGGCTTTGAAAAATGTACATGAAGAAGTACAATCAAAATATTATGGTTGTGGTTTGACGATTCCGTCAGCGATTGAAGGCTTGAAAATTTTAGATTTAGGCTCGGGAAGTGGTCGTGATTGTTATATTGCAGGGCAATTAGTTGGCGAAAATGGTTCGGTTATCGGTGTTGATATGACAGACGAACAACTTAATGTAGCGAACAAATATATTGATTATCATCAAGAAACATTTGGTTACAAAACCTCTAATATAAAATTTTTAAAAGGAAATATTGAACGTTTGGACGAGTTGAATTTGGAACAAGGTTCGTTTGATGTGATTATTTCTAATTGTGTGATTAATTTGGCAAAAGATAAATTAAAAGTATTGAAAGATGCTTATGATTTGTTGAAACCTGGTGGCGAAATGTATTTCTCAGATGTTTATTCTGATAGAAGAATTCCGCAAACATTACAAAATAATCGTGTACTTTGGGGCGAATGTTTAAGCGGAGCTTTATATTGGAATGACTTTTTAAATATTGCGAAAAAAGCTGGTTTTGGTGATCCGAGAGCAATTGAAGATAAACCGATTACGATTGAGAATGAAGAAGTTGAGGAATTAGTTGGTGATATTCAATTCTTCTCTGTAACGTATCGTTTGATAAAAATTGATGCATTAGAATCAGATTGTGAAGATTATGGTCAAGCGGTTGCTTATAAAGGTGGAATTCCTGAAAATGAAATGGCTTTTGAATTAGACGGACATCACTATTTTCCGAAAGGAAAAGTAATTACAGTTTGTGGAAATACGTACAGAATGTTAAACGAAACTCGTTTCAAAAAATATTTTGATTTCTACGGAACTTGGGAAACGCATTATGGAATTTTTGAAGGTTGTGGCGGAAATATGCCGTTTACACAATCTAAAAATGGTGCGGCAGCGAGTTGTTGTTAAAGGTACTTCCGAAGTGTCAGCTTTGAAAAAGACACTTATATAAAACAAAAATCCCGCAAAATTCAAAATTCAAAATTTGAATTTGCGGGATTTTTTTTTTTCATAAAAATAATTACTCTGCAATCAACTCAAAATCCGTACGACGATTTTCAGCACGACCTTTTGCAGTCGAATTATCAGCGATTGGTTTGTCAGAACCATTACCAACAATTACAAAACGATTTTCATCAAATCCATATTCTTGTTGTAAATATTGAGCCACCGATTGAGCTCTTATATAAGATAACTTCCTATTACTATCAGCATTTCCAACATTATCCGTATTTCCTTCGATACGAATACGAGCATTAGAGAATGTTCTTGCAATATCAGCAAATTGTAAGTCAATAATCGTTTTAGCATTTGCATCTAACGTATATTCGCCAGAACGGAAACTAATACTAACTTGCTTTGAAGAAATCGCTTCTTTTTGCTCATCTTCTTTAGTAACTTTTGTAAATGTCTTTTTACCTTCTCCAGCTTGACCATTTTCATTTCCTAAGCGAGAATTAGAAACAATATCTTGATTCGATACGATACGATAACTCGGAACTCTACCTTGAATATATCCCAACTTCTTATAAATTGTTCCCATTTTATTGTATAAATCTTCGCCAGTAACACCATTATAATCACGATTTTGACCAAAGAAATTAACATTATCTCCATGAGTTGTCAAGCGTACATTATTGATTGCATTATAAGCAAAATCTTCTGGTACATTTAAGCCATTTGCTAAGATTTTTGAAGCCGTTACTTTTGCATCATCAGAACCATTAATTTCAGCAGCTCCACGCATCCATCCATCGTATAATTGTCCTAAACGTTCTTTATTAGCCTCGATATAATCTTTCTTTGCGATAAAAACATCAGCAATAATATTAGATGCATTTTTCGTATTTTCTAATACTTTAGAACCACGAACTTTTTCCACACAATCTTGGTCATCTGGACTCCAAACCACTGCTGCATCTACACTTCCACCTTTAAAAGCATCTGCTGCATCTATAGCACTCGGCACTTCATTTATCTTAACATCTTTTGTAGTCAAACCGCCTGCATCTAACAACCAAATTAAGAAGGTATGTGAAGGTGTCATCGGTGCAACTGCTACCGTTTTACCCTTCAAATCCGCCACTGTATTAATGCCACGACGGACAACAATCGCATCACCACCTCTTGACCAATCTGCTTGAAAAACAACCTGTGGTTGATATTGACTTAGACCACCAGATTCAGTTGGAAAAGCATCAATTGTACACCATAACAAATCTACCTCATCTGCTTTAAATGCATCACGAGAAGCATCAAAATCATCTAATACGTGAAACTTTACAGCGAAACCATGGTCTTTATAAAAACGAGATGCTTCCGTAGGTTCAAAACCATTATTCCAATATTGTCCACCTGCATATCCGCCCCAAGTTACAACTCCAATATCAATAATATCATCTTGTCTCTTGATTAAATCTCCAGTTTCTACCTGTGATGTTTCGTTGCTATTGTTATTATTATTGTTGTCGTCATCAGGAGAAGGAATTAAACCTTCTAATAATCCGAATTGTGTTGCAGCGAAATATGCACCACCAACTAATACAACAACGATTAATAATTTTGCAAACGGTGTTAATCGAGTTCTTCGTGCCATTTTTTTTGTTTTGACAGGATTTATAGAATTTTACAGAACAACTGTAATTCTCACAATCCAATATTTATTATATGATTAATAAAAACAGGATTTACAATTCATTGAACGATATTTTTTATTAAAAATAATCCTGCTCAATCCTGTAAATCCTGTCTAAAATATTTTACTCAAAAAATTTATTATACTGGTTATCATGAGGAATTTCAGATGCTTTTCTAATTGGAGCATCTAAATCTAATGTACTGACATCATTATTCGCATCTAATAACAAAGTTTCTTTTTCGTCACCTAACAACAAAGAAGTACCTTCTTTTTCCCACTTTTCTAATAATGATAAGCCTTCTTCCTCAAAGATTCCATTTTGTAAATCCACAGAATCCATAAAGCTTGTAGATAAATCCATGAAACGTTCCATTTCACCAATTTTCTGACTTACATCATCTGCAATAGCTTCCAATGCCATATCAAACATTTCACGTTTGTCACCGTTTCCAGAGATAATACTCATGGCAGATTGCATTGCAGAATGAGATGCACGTATTGCTTTACGTTCTGTTTCTTTTACAGAAACTTGATCTTTCAAATCTTCCAACATGATTTCAGAATTTTCGTACATCTTCACCAAAACACGGTAAAGCACTTCCATTTTTTTGTACAAATCTTCTAATTTCAAGTTCGACTCTTTTAAGCGACCAGCTTTACGAGCCTTTAAAACCATGATATTTTGCTTTTGGCGTTCTTTAGCTTTGTTTGCTAATGCCAAATTGCTACTTATCTCTTTTTTATTTTTATTAATAGTTTCTTGCAACTTATGCATTTCACCACGCAAAGTTCCAACTTGTTTATTCATTTTACGTAAGTTATCACGTAAGTCTTCAATGTAAGATTTTAAAACGCCAATCGGATCAATTTGAACAAACATTCCTGTTATCCAACGCATGACACTTTTGTAACCATACCAAACAAGATTACGCATTTTAGGATCTAAGACCATGTATAAGAGTGCCGCAATCGCAACAATCATAATACCTAAATAAAGTGTATTTGCGGCTAAGTTAATAAGTATAGGTAAAGCACCATATAAAATATATCCTAAGCCACCTAATGCAGCTAATCCGAATATTGCACCTGTAACTCCTTCAGGTCGTTGCCAAAACGACTTTTTTGGCTTCATGTTTTGAGCATCCATAGTTTATAGTAATTAGTATTTTATTTATCCCGAAATCTCAGGAGTAATTAGTAATAAGTTACCTTACACTAATTTTTTGTTATTAATTTATTTTTTCACTTCTTCTTTAGGTGTTTCATTATTCCCACCCAAATATTTTTTCATATTATTAATATCCGTTTTGATTTGACCGACAACTGCATCGTAAGATACGGTAAAATCATTTTTGGTTTTTGTTACTTTAGTTGTTTGCTTAGAAATTTCAGCGTTTGTTGATTTAATTGTTTGTTGTAATTTATCAATTTCTTCTGTTAATTTCTTAATTTGATCTGCCTTAAACTTTACGTTCTTTTCCAATTGTTTGACTTGCTCTTCTTGAGCATGAACTTTAGTTGATTTCTGTTGTGCTAAAGCATTATTAAACTTTTGCTCTTCTTGCCCTAATATTTGAAGGTAAAAATCAGCAGAATCCATAATTTGCTTTGTCGTCACATTCATCGAATTTGCCATTGCAAAAGCTGATTTGAAGCGGGTTGCTTCATCCATCGGCATGGCACTTAATGATTGTAATGATTTTTTGAACTCCAAATAATCAAATCCTTCCAAATTATTTTTCTCCAAAGCATCAAAAAGAATCTTTAGGAATTTGTCACTGACTTGACCTTTGACATCTGTACTACTTACAATTACAGGTGTTTTAGGCATCGTTGTTTTTACGATAGAATTCCCCTTTGATGGTGCTGTCGATTTTGTGCTTTTCGTCTTTGCCTTTGATTTTGGCTTAGTAGGCACATTTTCTTCAATTACAAATAATGATTTTAACTTTCCGAACATAGTAGAACAAACTGATTGTACTCATTTTAATAACTATAAAATAAGTAGGCGAAATATCCACAAATTGTTGAGTTAATCAACATAATAGTAGATAAACAAATTTAAAAACTCTACGAATGTAAACAAACGTATTTTATATCAAATTTAAAATCCAATAATACGAAATTGATTTTAATAATTCGTAGTTATTGGTCATTTTTTAAAGATAGAAAACTATAAATATAAGACTTATCTATAACAGAATGTTAAATCTTCTATAAAACATCTCTGAAACCCTAAAACTTTTATTAAAAATAAAAAAAATATTAGGTTCGTAGATTTATAAGATTACCTTTGTGCTTTATTAAATTTATAAATTATTATAATGCAAAAAGGTACAGTAAAATTTTTTAATGATTCAAAAGGATTTGGATTTATTGTTGAAGAAGGTTCGAACAAAGAACATTTCGTACACGTTTCAGGATTAATTGATGATATTCGTGACGGCGATGAAGTTGAATTTGAACTAAAAGAAGGTAGAAAAGGATTAAACGCAGTTGACGTTAGACTTTCGTAATCACCTTTAATTTTAGTTTGATATATTAAAGTTTTAGTTTGAAAAGAAATATTAACTTTATTATATAGGAAGCCCATCAATTTTGATGGGCTTTTATTATTTCTACAACATACTGTTTGCAAAATCTTCCATTGCTTTTACAGGAGAATCAAAATTGAAAGTAGTGTACTTATCAAATTTTTCGCCCATATACGTTCCTTTCACTCGCATGCGTACTTTTCCGCCGTGCATTGCATTGACTTTTCCTTCAAACATTGCATATTCGACAATCAAAATTTTTGAGCTATTCTCAACAATCCATTTTGCAGCAGTTAACGTGCCGACACCAACACCTTTTCCAAATTCTAATGTATATTTAGCCGCTTCAATCATGCCTTTCGGTACATCACGAGCTGTATACAAAGCGACCATTCTCGGATCCGTATCAATCGGAAAATGTTTAATCCCTTTTTGAATAAGTTTTAGCGTCTCTCTATAACCATCAAGCGTTAAATTTGCTGCTCCTTTTGCCGTTTCCAAGCCTGCAACTTGTGTTCCTTTGTAAGTAATATGACCAGTTTCTTCACCGATATAAATCAAATTAAGCGGATTAGCATTACTAATATTCTTTTTATGTTGACTAATTTGACTATTCAAACGGTTAATATCATTTTGAAGTCTATTAACTTCATTTTGAGCATTAGTCACATCTCTTTTAGCAGCTTCAAACGTAGCATTATCTCTCTTACGTTCAGCTTCGATAGTTCGTCGCATCGCTGCAAGATCACGATTAAACTGATCAAATTTTCGTTGTTCTCTTGTCAATGTATTTTGAGCAGATTGAATATCGTTTTGTGTTTGTTTCGTTGCTTTATCAATTTCGTCACTGGCTTCTTTTGTAAATGTTTCAATAAAATTAGTTTTCATTTCTGCCTTTGCACCTATCGTTCCGCCATTATTAATATCACCTCCATAAACATTCAAACTGGCTTGAAAAGCATCAAACACTTTTCCATTCATATAAAATTCAAACCCCTTATTATTCAATAAAACATCCGTTTCGCTCGTAATTCCTAAAACTGTTGCACTACCAGATATTTGAAATTTAGAATTTGTACTCGGTTCTAAAATAATATCTACAAAAGGTTTTGGTTTTCCTCTTCCGCCCTTTAATTCAAAAAATGGTGGATGTGAAATTGGATCTAAATCAGCATAAGCTTTGATTCCAGAGTTATAGTTTATCGTAACATCTAATGTCGCAGATTGTCCAGCGATAGTTGTCGTTCCGGCTGCTCTAAAACCTGGTTCATAGTTCTTATTCGCAATCGTAACTGGTGTAGGAACGATTGTCAATCGAGCATCTTTCATTCCGATGTCCATTACAACTTGTCTAAACTCCGTAGGAATTTGATTTTTCACAGAAGGCGAACAATATTTTTCTACAATTTTTTTAATATTAATTTCATTAAAACCAATATCTAACATAGATTCAGAAGGATTATTCGCATTCATTGCCACCGTCATATCACCTTGAAACTCATCGACTTTTAGTTTACCAGAAATGGCGATTTCGGGTAATGGAATCGGTGTTGTACGAAAACTAATTCCAATTTTCCCATAAACATCGCTAATGACAACACCTTTCACGCCCAAAGGATTATTCCACGAACCTTCCATATATCCAGCGACAGATAAGACCAAATCTTTACCTTCAACACCTCCTGTAACACCAAAAACCAAGTCATCTTGTTGAATTTTGACACCTAAAGCAGCACCGATTTCGACGGATAAATCTTTGGGTTGAATCCTTAAATCCACTCGCCTAAAGTCAACCTCCTTTGATATAGGAATACGCATATCTAAATTCGCTAAAAGTGAAAACCCTAAAGGATTGGCTGGTAAATTAGCATAAATCCCAACCTGATTTACTTTTAGCAATTCGTCTAAACCCACTTCTTTCAAATCATAAGCAGCAACAAATGTAAATCCTTTTTGTAATTGTCGTGAAAACTTTACCTTTTTGAAAACAGGTAAATTTGTGGATAAACCATTGTGAGAAGCAAATACGAAAGCGGTATTCTCAAAAGGGAAATCATCTAATATAGAAAGACTTGAATGAATACTCGAAAAAGGAAAATCATTTGGAGGAGAATAACCACCAACAAATGATAATTGTTTGGTTTCCAATGGCTTAATTACAAAATCTGCACGACCAAAAGTAGAGCTACCATTAATAGAAACCATTTTTTGTCTCGGTGCAATTGTTAGTTCGCCATCATTAAGTTGTACTTGTAGAGCATTTGAAGGCATTGATATACCGCCAAAAGCAGCACTTCCAGCGATTGTTTTTAATACATCGGTGATGTTTAAATTTTTCAAACTCGATTTTAAAATATAATCTTCGGGTGAGCTTCCGATTTGTCCCGAAACGGAGATTTCTGTATTACTCACAGAAAAACTTCCAGTCAATGTAGCGGACATTCCTGTTTTTCCTTTTGGATTACGAAGTGTTATAATACCTTCAATTCCTTTAAGTGCAAAGTTTCCGACACCGTCGAAAGGATTCCATTTTTCATTCGTATTAACACCAACGGAAAGCGTTTTCGGTTCATTATTTTCAAATGTAATCTCAAACGATTGTGTGTAAATTCGTTTACGAATGTCATCTGGGAAAATTTGTTTTTCTTTACGACCTGTTAGTTTGTTAAAAAAACGGCTTTTCAAAGCTGTATTCGGGGAGAACGTTGCTTTTATTTTTTTAATCGCTTGGTCTGAAACGTCAAAAGTCGCTTCGATGCCAACATTGTTTTCTTTAAAAATCTCGGCAGAACTCGACAAAGTTGTACCATCATCGTCACTTGATAAATCACCGTCCGCAATTGTAAAATATTTAGCATCAATAACTTTTGCTAAAGCCTCATTAACTTTTTGAACATATTCAACATTATCTGGCTTATAAACATAATTATTATAGTTAAATGAGGAAATTAATAAAGCCAGTAAACCTACTAATGAGGTACGAATAATTTTAATGGATAGCATTTTCATATAACACCTGATTTTATTATAAAACACCTCAATTTATAATAAATTACAGACTAAAATAACTGATTGACAATTATTTATATATTTTAAATAAAAATAATTTGATTCAAAAGGCTTTATTCTAAAATGATTTAGTAATGTATTTGATACTCCATTGATCTTCAATCAAATACCTGATACTAACATTGTCGAAAAGTTTTTATTATTTTGAATTTTGAGCGTTTCCACAAAACAATTCAAAGAACCCAATATTAAACATCCATTTCTTTAATTGGCAATTCTACATAAAAAGTTGTACCTACATTTACTTTCGTTTCAAAATAAATTCTTCCATTTGCCGCTTCCACAATATTTTTTGACATTGCTAATCCAAGACCTGTTCCTGAATTTTTAGTTGTAAAATTAGGGACGAATACTTTATTCTTTTTATCATCAGAAATACCTGTTCCATTATCTTTAATTGATACCAAAGCAATATCATCTATACGTTGCAAAAGAATATCAACAGCACCTTCACGGTCATAATCTACGGCAAATGTTATCGCCTGAATTGCATTTTTAATAATATTATTTAGCACTCGTACGGTTTGATCTTTGTCGGCATAAATCAGGCAATCTTCCCTTGGTAAAGTCAATGATAACTTAATGTTTTCTTCTTTTGAAAACAATTGGAAAACAGATTTTACAATATTATTTAATACTAAATATTCATTATTAGCAGTTGGCATTTTTGCAAAATTTGAAAAATCAGAAGCAATACGAGTCAATCCGTCAATTTGTTCAATCAAGGTATAAGCCGTTCGTTTTAATAACGGTCCAACATCTTCGGGTCGAGATTTGTACGCACGTTGCAAAAATTGAATTTGTAACTTCATTGGCGTTAATGGGTTTTTGATTTCATGAGCGACTTGTTTCGCCATTTCACGCCAAGCACCTTCACGCTCAGATTTCGCCAACAAGTCTGCACTTCGTTCTAATTCTGCCAACATTTTATTATACTCTTCAATCAAATATCCAATTTCATCTTGCGTTTCCCAGCTTAATTTTTCGTTTTTCTGACCTAATTTCACACCTTGCATTTGTCGACTTAATTGAACCAAAGGGTTCGTAATCTGACCTGTCAAATAGAAGGTAACAATACCTGCAATAATAAAAATAACAACATAAACATTTAGTAAGCGCCCCATAAATGTCCCAATATCTTTTCGAGAGTTGTCTTTTTCGGTATAATAAGGTAGACCAATTATTGCTACCAAATTTTCGCCTTTTAATACAGGCATATAAGCGGCACTATATTCTAAATTTCCTATTCGTTCTGTTCTATAAACTAACCCTTGTTTTAGGTTCGCAATCGCATGAAATGCAACAGGATCCATTTGGAACGAAAGCAAATTTTTTGTAAAAATATCTTGCTGTGATGAGTTATAAATAGAACCATCAGGATTATACATATTCACATTTAATTTGTGAATTTTGTCCAAGGCTTCAATGTCTGGCAAATAAAAAGTATCTCTTTTCTCACTCATTTCATACTTTGCAGTTTCATCAACAGCACGTGCTTTTCGACTCAAACGTCCTGCATGATAATCTTCTGCTTCAGCCCTAAAATAGAAAACAGTCGTCACACCAATACCAATAAATGCTAAAACGACAATAGCAACAACATTATTCTGAATTTTATTCCGTAATGAAGGTGGTAATCGAATATCTAAGAAACTACCTGAAGGCAGTCGTTCTGCTAATCTATTAATCGTAATTAGCAAAGAAAATAAAACCAAAAATAAACAGAATACGTAAGAGAATAAGGAGAAAATACTTCCTATATCACCGACTTCTCTTTCAATAATGATAACCCGTTCGTCAGATGTTTGATGAATCAAATAACTCATCTCATCTTTACGGATAATTTCATTTTTATTATCTGTAAGCCCAAAATTTAATTTTTCTGAAAAATTACCTTTTTTATCTTTTATTATTTTGCCTTTATTATAAATAGCGTAGTTATAATCTTCAAATTTTCTTTGAATATCAAAGCTTTTATCTAATAACAAATCGGGATAATCTGATAATTTAACTATCGTTTTTGGTTCAAATAAAATAACAATTTTGTAATACTTTCGATTGTCAGCACGAATCGGAATATCTGCAATATATTTTTGTTCTCCTTTGTTATTATTCCAATAATATAAGTTAGGATTATTTGTCGATTTTGACTGACTTATCAGTTTTGCAAAATAATCATAATTTATATCTTCTCCTTTTGTACCTGTGCTATCGGCAGTATAAAGATGTACTTTGTATTCATAGTTATTTGAAAAATTTTCTTTTAAATACTGACCATTGATTTGTTCAATAATACGATTTCGAGGAATAAATAAATTAGATATTTTTTTGATAAAATGATCTTTAGCAATGGTAGCTGCTACATTATCAAAACTTTCCTCCATATATTCATCACGTTCTAATGCCAGGTTTTCAGCATAAAAAATTCTATTTTGTATTTCTTTTAGGTTATTAAATTGGTAAAATAACATAGAACTATATGCACCATAGATACAAATCCATCCAACTAACCAAAGAAAACCAGGAATCTTTTGACGTATAAAAAAATGGGCAATAACAACCGTTATCATTCCCCAAATACCGCTTAATAATGACGCAAGATCAAATATCCCAAAACCATATAAAATGCCCGAAACCACAACAAAACTACTCAACATTGTAAGTCGCTGTCTAAATGTAATTTTTTTCAGTGGTCTTACTAATATTTTTAGCTTAACAATGAATAAGAACAAGGTTAGTAATATCAATGATGTTGAAATTGTCCCAACTAATGAGAAAGAATTAAGACTGTATAATGTATTAATATCAAACGATTCATTTGAGTATATAACTAATCTCCTAAAGGTTTCTGTTGTCAGAAATATAGCGATGAAAATTAAAAAGAAAACCCCAAAAACTAAATATCGATGCCATGCTTCTTTAGCATAGATTTTTTTTGGAAGCTTAAAGTTTCGATATGCAAAAATCATTAGCCACAAACCTATGATTGCATTTATCAATAAATTTCCGATAGAAACAACAGAACGACTACTAAAATTTTTTGTACTGAAAATTGTTAAGTCATTGAATTTTTCATCAAAACCAAGCAAACTTGTTACTAATCTTGCCGTCAATACCGTAATAATAATAAAAAGAACACCAACCCAAGATTGATCTTTTTTAGATAAATTATTGGCAATTTTGTTTAAAAACCAAAAAAGACAAATTAATCCTGATAAATAAAATAGTAATATTAAGAATTGTTGATTTTTATCTGAATACGTTTCTTCATCAGCATCAAGGTAAAATAGCGTTTCACCTGCAAGGTTATTCACTTCATAATCACTTGGATCGAATTTTAAAGAAATAGCATTTGGTATATTATCAATGATGGTAAATCCATTAACTAAGTATTCATTCTGAATAGAATACTGCTGTGTAATTGGAATCAAACCGATTAAGGCGTACTGATTACCATCTTTTTGATAAGGATAATTAAGTACCGCATAACCACCTTTTTTGATGGTACTAAACCTCGAAATTGGCTCTTCCGAAAATTCTACTTCAGCATCGAAGGGAAGGATTTTGTTACTTGTCCAGAATACAAGAGAATCAGGTTTTTGATAAATAAAAATAGAATAGTCATTGTTTGATAAACCTTCTAATTTCTTTAATTCAGATTCATTAAAATCAAAACTAATAGCCTTTTCTATAAAAGATTCGTCCTCAAATATATTGATGATTTCTTGTTCATAGTTATGAATTTTAGCTTCCATTTTTTCTTCATAGTAGCTAAGGCTAATTTGATTTATTTTATCATAACTGTAGGCTACAATAAGTAATAAAATAGCAATTGGGAGGAGCGTAAAATTTTTTATCATTTTATATCTATTACATCTATCTCTATTTATTGCGAAAGATAGCAAAATTTAATCCAATTCAGTTTAATAATAGAAAATGTTTAGGACATACATTAAAAAAAGCAAAATATTATTCTGTCAATGTTTTACGCTTACATTAATTTGATAAATTCTTAATTATTCTTCAAGTCACGAATGCACGAATTTTTAATAAAAATAATTAATAATATTGTAGTTCTATCTATTCGTGCATTCGTGGCAAAAATTATCAAAGTGCTTTATTTTATTTATTCAATTTCAAATACACCAATTTTACAGACAAAACACCTAAATTTGACTTTAAATTTTCTAACAGTTTATCATTTATAATTCATAAAATGCTTACACCACAAAACGTCTTAAAAAAATATTGGGGTTTTGATAGCTTTCGTTCTATGCAACTGGAGATTATCAACTCCGTTTTAGATAGAAAAGATACATTAGCCTTGTTGCCGACTGGTGGTGGAAAGTCGATTTGTTTTCAAGTTCCTGCATTATGTCTTGAAGGAATTTGTATTGTGATTTCGCCATTGATTGCTTTGATGAAAGACCAAGTTTATAATCTGAATAAACGTGGAATTGCAGCTGTAGCTATCTATTCGGGCATGCACTATAAAGAAATTGATCGAACTTTTGATAATTGTGTGTATGGAAAAATCAAGTTTTTGTATTTGTCTCCAGAACGATTGATGACAGATTTGGCACAAGAACGCATTAAGAAAATGAACGTCAATTTGATTGCAATTGATGAAGCACATTGTATCTCTCAATGGGGTTACGATTTTCGTCCGCCATATTTGGAAATTGCCAAAATCAAAGAAATTCATCCCAAAGTACCATTTTTAGCATTGACTGCGACAGCAACTCCTGAAGTCGTTCAAGACATTCAAGAACGGTTAGAGTTTTCAGTAAAAAACGTTTTTCAAAAGAGTTTTTTGCGTGATAATCTGGCGTATGTTGTTTTGCAAGAAGAAGGGAAACGAGAAAAAATGGTAGACATTTTACGTAAAGTAAAAGGTTCATCTGTTGTTTATGTGAGAAATCGACGACAAACTAAAGCTATCGCTCAATTCCTTCAAAAATATGATATTCGAGCAGATTATTATCATGGAGGTTTGGACAATAATATTCGGTCGCAAAAGCAAGAAAACTGGATTACGAATAAAGTTCGAGTTATGGTTTCGACAAATGCGTTCGGAATGGGAATCGACAAACCTGATGTGAGAAGTGTGATTCATTTAAGTTTGCCTGATAGTTTGGAAGCTTACTTTCAAGAAGCTGGTCGTGCTGGTCGAGATGGAAAAAAGGCATTTGCGATTCTATTATACAATGTCAATGATAAGGTTAATTTAGAACGAAACTTTGACCAAGCATTTCCGGAGTGGAAAGATATAAAACGAGTATATCAAGCGTTGGGAAGTTATTTTCAATTGGCTGTCGGTAGCGGAATGGGCGAAAGTTTTGATTTTGAATTGATTGAATTTTGTAAATATTTCAAATTCAAACCGAGAGAAACCTATAATGCGTTAAAAATATTAATGCAAGAAGGTTGGATTTTTATGACAGAATCGGTTTTTATGCCTTCGACATTGATGGTTGTGGCAAACAAAGAGGAACTGTATGATTACAAATTAAAAAATCGTGCATTTGACCAAATCATCACGATTATCCTACGAACCTATCAAGGTGCATTTAACAACTTCGTGAATATCAATGAACCTCAATTAGCACGATTTCTTAAACTTGCTCCGCGCCGATTGCGTAAAGCATTGGAAATATTACAACAGGACAGAATTATTGAATATCGACCGTTTAAGGAAACGCCTCAAATCATTTTTACGCAACCAAAAACAGCAATTAATGATTTGACAATTGATCAAAAACGCTATAAATTCTTAAAAGAAAGACAAAAAAAGCGTATCGAAAAAGCGATTGAATATGCGTCTGAACCAATTTGTCGAAGCCAGTTATTGTTGGCTTATTTTGGTGAAACAGATGCTTCGCCTTGCGGCAAATGTGATGTTTGTACCAATCGAAATTCTAATGAAATGTCTAAGGAACAATTTCAAATGTATCAAAATCGGATTCAAAAAATACTGGAAAAACAACCACAAACGGCTCGACAAGTTTTAGAGCATTTTCCCGCTCATTATCATAAAAAAATCACGTATATTTTAACTATTTTAAGCGAACAAGAGCTAATTTTTATTAAAAATAATCAATTGTTTTGGAAGTAAGATTTTGTATATTTTTTCATAATTACCAATCTTTAAAACAAGATGAATGCGATTATTAAAATAAAAACAATAGAAATAGTTAATAAGAATAAATAACTGATTATCAATAAAATATACTTTAATAAAGTTTTGAAAAGCGATTGTTGATAAACTGATTTCATTCCTATAAATAAATAAATCGGAACATAACAAATCAACGCTATTCTGAGCCAAGGAGGCGAAAAATCACGAATCAATAAAATAATTGAAAACAAGGTAAATGCAAAGGCTTGAAAATGTAATGAAAAAACCAAATGTTCTACATAAAACTGTTTTCGGCGTACATAAATCAGCTTTAAAGTCAATGCAAGAAATGGAACTAATAAGAAAAAAGCCCAAGATAAATAACCAACAAAATAACCAATTAACTCATCTTCATGCTTGACTGATTTCAAACCTTGCATAAATAAAATTCGAGGAACAAAACCTTCAATATCATATAGTTTGATTAACTCTTTTCCAGAATATAAAACAAAATCTTTCTTTGCGATTTTAATAATTCCTTCTCTTCCAGATTTGAATGCAATTGGCAAACTCAAAGAATCAATTAATAATGTATCTTGAATCATCCAGAGTTGAAAAATACTATCTAAAACAGCATTAGTTTTCGATGATTTCAATTCTTTTTTGGCAATATTCAATAACGAATCGACCGTTGTTTTAGCCGTATCAATTCCCATCAAAAAGTGAAGTTTATTTTCTCCTTCATTAAATTGAATGTTGGGTTTAATAACTTGTTCTTCTTTTTCAACCTTGAATTTAGAACCAAAATCACCAGTTTTAAAAGCAATTATTGTAAAACACAATATTGTCATGACAACAAATAATTGCATCGGTTTCAAGTAAGATTGATGACGACCTTTAAAAAACTCTTTGGTCAATCGACCAGGAAAAATCAATAAATTACCTAAAGTCTTAGGTAATTTTGCATCAATATTGAAGGTTGTTTTAAAAAAATTATAGATAAATTCTGAAACAGGAATTTTTCCAGTTGTGTGTTTTTGTCCACAATTAGAACAGAATTTCGCTTCTGTTTGCATTCGTGAATTACAGTTATAGCAACACTTTTCACCAACAACTTCTTCAAAGTCGATAACTTCGCTTTCTGTATTCAATTCGTCGTTTGATATGTCGTTTTTATTGTCTTCCATCAGAATCTTGTTAGATTAATTCAAGATTTGCTCAAAATGTGAGTAAAATTAAAAATTAATAATATATTTCTACCAAATTAATGAATTGTTATACTGTTGAACTGTTTTATTGTTTTGACGAATGTACTGAAAAGCAATTTGAACAGTTTAATAATCCAATCATCAAATATGAAATACATCATTAGCGTTTCCGCAATATTCGTATTGTTATTCAGCCAAAGTTTCGTAACGCCAGATTCAAAATCAGCGTTAAATACAGCAATTCAACAACTGGCAAACGACCCGAAAATGTCAGCTGGACAATTAGGAGTTTGTGTGATGGACACAAAAACTGGCGAAATCATGAGTTCCTACAATTCGGCGAAAGCCATGATTCCTGCTTCAACGATGAAAACAGTAACGACAGTTTCTGCTTTAGCGATTTTAGGTGAGAATTATCGCTTTAAAACCTTTCTGGAATACGACGGAACGATTAGTAATGGAACACTTTACGGCAATATTTACATCAAAGGAACTGGTGATCCGATGCTTGGCTCGGACGAAGTAAAGGAAAATGAAAAACCACAAGTCAAAACAATGGAAACGCTTTTGACGACTTTTATCAATGAACTCCAAAAGTTAGGCATCAAAAAAGTCGAAGGAAAAATTATTGGTGATGACTCGTTTTATGGTTCGACACAATCGCCTCCGCCAACTTGGCAATGGAATGATTTAGGAAATTATTATGGTTCGGGTGCAAGTGCCTTAAATTTCCACGAAAACCTGTATTATTTATACTTTAAACGGTCAACTTCGGTTGGTGCAGCGACTTCTATTAGTCGAGTCTCACCAAAGATGCCTTATGTCATTTACCAAAATGAAGTAACAACTGGCAAAAAAGGAAGTGGCGATAATGCATATATTTTTGGAGCTCCAAACTCTTTTAATAGAATCCTTCGAGGGACAATTCCACCAGGTAGCTCGGAGTTTAAAATCAAAGGTTCGATTCCGAATCCAGCTTATTTTGCGGCTTATTCACTTATGGCAAAGCTGGAACAATATGGTATTGAGACAAGGAAAATAGCGACTACACAATTAGAAGAAAAACGGTCGGGTTTGGCTTCCGATAATAGTAGAACCGCTGTTTATACATATCAATCACCTTTATTAAAAGATATTTGTGAACGTGCGAACGAAAAAAGTAATAATTTATATTGCGAATCCTTATTAAAAGCAATCGGAAAAAAAGTAAAAGACAAGGGAACAACTGAAAATGGTATTGAAGCCGTTTTGGAATTTTGGAAAAGTCGTGGTTTCGATACAGAAACTTTCTTTATGGAAGATGGAAGTGGTTTGTCCGCTCGAAATGCGGTTTCAGCTTTTTCAATGGCAAGTTTGCTGAGCAAAGTCGGACGTGACGAAAACTTATTTCCTATCTTTTATAATACATTAGCAATCGGCGGAAAAGAAGGAACAGTTCGTTATTTATTTAGAAATAATAAGGCTGTTGGAAGTCGTATTCGAGCAAAATCTGGTTCGATTCGTCGAGTTCGAGCGTATTGTGGTTATGCCAAAACTCGCTCTGGAAAAATCATGGCTTTCTCCATTATGGCAAATAATTTTACAGGAAAAAGTAGTCATATAAGATTACGAATGGAAACGATAATGTTGGCGATTGCGAATTTACCATAAGAATGGTTAATCACCGAGGTTTCGGGGCAAGTCGGACGTTCAGTTGACGGAAGTTGACGGAAGTTGACGGAAGTCAGAAAATTTATTTTAGAACGGGACAAAGCCCAAAATAAAAATGGTTCTCAATTTTTTTGAGAACCATTTTTATTTACCGTCAGCGAAGCGGTTGCCTTTCCCCGAAACCTCGGTGGTCAACCGTTCAACCGTTATTTAATAATCAACTCTTTACGTTGTGGCCCTTTAGAAACAATCGTAATTGGCGTTTCCAACATTGTTTCGATTTCTTCTAAGAAGTTTTTTGCATTTTCTGGTAAAGCATCATAAGTATTGATGTTTTCCAAATCTGCTTGCCAACCTTTGTAAGGTTTGAAAACAGGTTCGATTCCGTCAGCACACAAATCATAAGGTGGTAATTCTTCTAATTTTCCATCAATTTTGTAATGTGTTGCTGCTGCAATTTCTTCAAAATCATTCAAAATATCAATCTTTGTGATACACAATTGTGTAACACCATTAATCATAATAGTATATTTCAATTGAGGAATATCAATCCATCCACAACGACGAGGACGACCGGTTGTCGCACCAAATTCGCCACCAGCTTGGCGTAATGTTTCTTCAATATCGCCGGTTAACTCTGATGGAAAAGGCCCAGAACCAACTCTTGTACAGTAAGCCTTCGTGATGCCGATAACCTCACCAATTGTACTTGGAGCAACACCTAAGCCATTACAAACACCAGAAGTAATTGTATTAGAAGAAGTGACAAACGGATAAGTACCAAAGTCAACATCTAACATCGAACCTTGAGCACCTTCTGCCAAAACCTTTTTACCAGCTTTTAAGGCTTTATTGATGTAGATTTCACCATCAACCATATTCATTTTGCGTAGGTCTTCGATAGAGTCTAACCATTTTGTTTCTTCGGTTGCTAAGTCAAATTCTACTTCTGGATAAATTTTTAAAAGACTTAAATGCTTATCTCTTAATGTATTGTATTTTTCGTGGAAATTAGGACTTAAAATATCACCGACTCTCAAGCCGTTACGTCCCGTTTTGTCCATGTATGTTGGACCAATTCCTCGAAGTGTTGAACCGATTTTTGATTTACCTTTTGCCGCTTCAGAAGCTGCGTCTAATAAGCGATGCGTTGGCATAATCAAATGGGCTTTTTTGGCTACTAATAAGCGATCATGATAATCTACATCAGCATCAATTAACATTTGAATTTCCTTACGCAATGTGATTGGATCAATCACCACACCATTTCCGATAACATTCATCAGATTTTCTCTGAAAATACCAGAAGGAATCGTGTGTAATACATATTTCTTACCATCAAACTTTAAGGTATGTCCAGCGTTTGGACCTCCTTGAAATCGAGCTACAATATCATACTGATTAGCTAAGTAATCTACAATTTTACCTTTGCCTTCATCTCCCCATTGTAAGCCCAATATTACATCAACTGCCATTAAAAAAGTGATTTTAAATTTATAAAGTCGATTTACCGAACAAAGGTAAACAACGGTTTAGTTAAATTGAAATTGATATCATAAATTTGTAATAATGATGAACGATATACTTATTTGAAAAAATTTGTAGAAGTGTCAAGAAACTTAAATATCGCTTTGTTCATTGATAATCAGTGATAAGAAATATTTTTAAAAATTTCAATCTACTTTTTCTTAGTGAATCATTTTTTATTCTCCAAAAAAAAATTATTCTTCTGTTTTTGCTTGATTCCATAAATTATCCATTTCCTCTAAAGTCATATTTTCCAAAGGTTTCGGAGCTTTTTCCTCAATAAATTCAAAACGGCGTTTAAATTTTCGATTTGTTCGTTCCAAAGCTGCTTCTGGGTCAATATCTAAAAATCGAGCATAATTTACCAAAGCAAACAAAACATCACCAAACTCATCTTCCATTTTTTGTTTATCATTTTTCTTAACTTCAACTTGAAGTTCCTCTAATTCCTCTTCGACTTTTTCCCAAACCTGTTCTGCTGTTTCCCACTCAAAACCGACTTGTTTCGTTTTTTCTTGCATTCGTAAAGCTTTCACCAATGCAGGTAATGAATTTGGTAAGCCTTGAAGAATTGATTTTTTGCCTTCTTTAAGTTTAAGTTGTTCCCAATTTCGCTTAACGTCTTCTTCTGATGTGACTTTTACATCACCATAAATGTGCGGATGTCGTTTGATGAGTTTTTCACAAATCCCATTCAACGCATCGCCTACATCAAAAGCACCTTTTTCTTCTCCGATTTTTGAATAAAAAACCATGTGTAGCATTAAATCGCCAACTTCCTCTTTTATATCTTCAGTATTCTCATCAAGAATTGCGTCTGCCAATTCGTAGGTTTCTTCAATCGTTAATTTACGAAGCGATTGAAAGGTTTGCTTTCTGTCCCACGGACATTGTGTACGCAACTCATCCATTATTGTCAATAATCGTTCAAACGCTTTTAGTTTTTCGTCCATAATTTTATTTGGATTATTAATATACTGTTTCTAAAACTGTAAAATTATAAGGATTTAAAAACTATATTGTATCTTTGTGCGAAATTAACACGACAAAACTTTTGGGAAGTGATGTTGTTATTATTCTAAAAACAAATAAAGAAATAGATATGGAAACGTTTTTGCCAATTTTATTAATTGTTTTTGTAACATTTGGACTATCATTCTTATTAATCAATATCAGAGGTATTGTAAAAGGGGAAGAGTTCAGAGGAACTTGTGCTACTAATAATCCAATGTTAAAAAATCAAATTGGAGATTGTACAGTTTGTGGAAAAAAAGGAGATGATGTATGTAAAATGCCAGAAGTAAAATCTGCATAATTCATAAGATTTTTAAAAATATAGAAAAATTTAGTGTGAAACCTAATTCCAATATCGGAGTTAGGTTTTTTTAGAATTATGGTGAGATACTTAATTTAATCTTACGATTGTACCATTTATTATCTGTAATTGGTATTTTATTATTAATATAATGTAATAAAAAACCAATTAAAACACCAATAAATGAACCTAATAGTACATCTTCTAAAAAGTGATGTACTAAATAAATTCTCGAAAGACCGACAAAGATAGCTAATAACAAACAAGTTAGTTTTACAAAATTATTTTTGGTCAATAAAGCCAAAACTGTGAAAAATGCAAAGGCTGAAATTGTGTGTCCAGAAGGAAAACTACTAATTTGGCTATTCAATAAAGGTTGACCAGCGACTGCAATATCAGAAATATCAATTCCTAATTTTCCAAAATAAGGCTTTGGTCGAGGATGACGAAAGAGGTTTTTGAGAATAGCCGCTACAATTCCTGCGGAAGCAGCTGTAAAAGCAATTAATATTGAATATCGAAAACGAATAAATAAAAAAATGACAATGAACAATAAGTAACCAGCGATTTCGCCTAATTTGGTGGCAAAGATGAAAAAGGTATTTAAAAATGTTGTTCTATTATCTGCAAAATAAAATAAAACATCGCCTTTTTCAATTTGTGATACAATGACTATTCCTGCTATTAAAATAATAACATAAGGAATAAGGTAAAATTTATGCTGTTGAATCAAGTATTTCATATAAGATTGCCTATTAAATTGTGCCCATAGCAATTGTCTTTATTTGTTATTTAGATTACTAAAATGTGGTAACTAAAGATAATTATTACAATTACTTTTTTCGTTTAAACTTATTGCCAATACGCTCAAAAAACTTAATATAGGTTTCTACATTCATAGATTTTGAATCATTCATCGCTTGACGAGTTAAATAAACGCCCAATGGAAAGATAATGAAAATTGGTAAAAACATTCCGAAAAAAGGAGGTAAAATATAGCCTTCTGATAAGCGTTCTCCAATTAATTGAAGCACTAAAAACAATACAAAAAAGATAATAGAAATCAATATTGGCCATCCAAATCCACCTTTACGTACGATTGCACCCATTGGAGCGCCAATGAATAGAAAAATAAAACAGGCAATAGCATAACTCATCTTTCGATACAACTCATTGTAATGTTCCACAATAACGTATTCAAGTCCTCGAATTGTTCTTTGCGAACCTTTAGAATAATCGCTCATTCTATTCACTAAAGTTTTTGCCTTTGCAATAGCTTCCTTGCGTTTTTGTGGTGTTAATAACGCCAACACATCCTGAACGGTCGTATCACTTTGATACTTAGTATTAAAAGGCTTTGCTTTTATGATACTATCCCGAATTTCTAAGTAAGTAAAAAATGGAACTGCCTTTCGTAACAAAGATTCTTCTGCATTTATCGAACGAATATTTAATGAATCAATATTATTTCTTAAGCTTTTGGAATTAATCATTCGATGATGATTTTGAAAAACCTCTTCGTCTGTTTTATCCATATCAAACTCGCCCATATCAAAGACTTTTCGCCATGATTTGAATTTGATTCGCATATATGGAAAGGTAGAATTGTTACCTGTGGCGTTTTTTAATTCTTGATATTGCGTACCTTCATTTAGTTGCATCACCATAAACTGTTCTCCAGCAGGATACATTTGACCTTTTTTAGCAATGATTTGACTTGGGTTTGGAGTATTTCCGGTATGATCATAAATCATAACTTCTTCTAAATCTTGCTCATTTGCACCTTTTTCTTTCACTCGAATCGCAAAACCTTTAAAATCATCATTAAAAATCCCTTCTTCCAGGCTCAAAGTTGCTTTCTGGCGACGAATGTCATATAATCGAGTTTGAAATTTTAGATTAGAAAAAGGAATCACGACATCTGCTACGAAAAACGAAATAATCATTACAAAGAATGAAATAATCATCAAAGGAGACATAATTCGAGATAAGGAGATTCCGGCTGATTTTAAACTGGCTAATTCGTATCGTTCGCCCATGTTTCCCATTACCATTACAGAAGAAATCAATACAGAAACGGGCAATGCTAAAGGTACTAACGACATTGATAAATAGAAAATCAGTTCAAAAATAGTCGTAACAGCCAAGCCTTTTCCCATTATTTCATCAATGTATTTCCATAAAAACTGCATGATAAACACGAATAATGACACAAAAAATGTCATTAGAAATGGTGAGGCAAAACCCTTTAATATTAATCTGTCTATCTGTTTGATTTTCATAGAATGTATTCTATTTCAGTTTTTCCAGTCGTTAAATAGGATTTGCAAATTTAATAAAAATGTTTATTCCAAAAGTATTCGTAACTTTTGTTTTCAATCTATTAATAAAACTTTAGGATTGTTTTTTCGTAGAACCTTGAAAGCGTTCAATATTAATTGTTTCAAGAATTTGGGATTAGTATTATTTTGTGGAAAAACAAGAAAGCCAAACTTGATAGATACAAGTTTGGCTTTTTTATATAATTATTGCTAAATATTATTCTTCTACTTTTTCTTCAGTATCATTTGTATTTTCAGTAGCATCCTCTGCTTTTTCCGAATTTTCCGAATTTTCCGAATTTTCCTCAGTTGTTTCTTCTACTATAACCTTGGTTTCTTCTACTTCTTGAGCAGCAGCTTTAGCAGCTTCTTCTTTAGCTTTACGTTCTGCCTCTTTTTTCGCACGTCTTTCCTCTTTCTCTTTGATGTTAGCTATCTTAGATTCTAATTCAGTACGAGTTGCATTCATCTCTTTAAGTTTACCTTCTTTAGATGTAATGCGGTTTTCAATCATATTCACTTTTGCTTGACTGATTTGCTGTTCCAGAACGCCATCAAAGCGAGAATGTTTGATTTTATCTAATTGCTCTTTAAGTTCTTCCTTATCTCGGTTGATTGAAGTTAGCATTCTATCAATTGCACTAATCAAACCACTGTAACGGTTATTTACTCTTGTAAGAGCCGAGTTTGTTCCTGTATCTGGAGTTTGAGGCCCAAACTTACGTTCTTTCACTACTTTGAATGCAGCATCAACACGTTCCCAAAGTTCATTTCGTTGTTCACGAATTAACTTTGCGCTTTTTAAATCACGCTGCAATTTTTTCAAAGAATCAAAAACAAGATTAAACCTTGTACCTTCAGAAATCTGATTCTCAATAGTACCTAACTGAGAAGTTAATTTATCAAAATTGGTATTTGATAAATCACGATATTCTGCATCTTGAGCAGCACGAAGTAACTTCATAGAGTCAAATAATTCATTGACTTTATTTCGTAAACCACCGATGTGTTCTCGTTGAATATTTCGATCTCGGTATTGCGACTGAATTTTGCTTTGAAGTCCTTTCAACTCTTCCCAAGCACCTTTATTGAAACCTGTAAGTGATGAAATTTTTTCTTTCATCCCATCAATTTCTGATAGATATGATGCATACAGTTTCTCAGATAAAACAACAAAATGCCATTCGGCTTGTGCTTTATTAATGATGTCTGCTTTTTCTACCTTAATATCTTCTGGCAATAAGGTATCTGTCAATGTAAGGGCTTGAGTAGTTGTAGAAGTATTTTCAGGAAAAGTAACTTCTTGGTTATCACGCCATTTTTCCATTAATTCGCTGTACAACTCCTCTGTTGCACTACCTTCTGGGACAACTCTCAAAACTACTTGATTATCAGTTGATAATAATTCCAAAGCGACAAGGATTTTGTTATCATCCTTATCATTTCCCCAAAGTACAAGTTTAGTTTTCATAATACGACTTGTGTGTTTAACATTCAATATGTTAGTTACTATTCTAATAGGTGAATAAATCTAACACTGTTCAATTGTAATAACTAATCAAAAAAATCTGTAATTCTTAAAATAATGATTTGCTAAATAAGTATCATTTGCGAACGACGGAGTAATTCAATTTACTTCGTTATTTATCCATAATATTAGCGAATTAGTATTTAAGTATAAATATTATATATATAATAAAAATATCTTATTTAAACACACGTTTGATTATATTATTCCTTTAAATGGTTTAGTATAATCAAGGAATTTTATCAAATACTTCAACAAAAATAAAAGGTTATTCTTAAAATAGAAATTTGAGAAGGAATCTCTTTAAAAAAAATAAAGATGAATAGGAATACTTGTTACAATATTACCAAAACATCAATATCTTGAAATTGATTTGAGATTAGGTTTACCACTATATTTGTAGTGGTAAACCTAAATATTATAGTCATAGAAACATTATCATACATTAGATTTTACAATAATAATATCTTACACTAATTCATTTTTTACCAAATATTCTGCAATTTGAACAGCATTTGTAGCTGCACCTTTACGTAAGTTATCAGAAACGCACCACATATTTAATGCTTTCGGAATCGACTCATCACGACGCAAACGACCAACAAAAACCTCATCTCTATTTTTGGCAAATAATGGCATCGGATATTCATTCTTTGCAGGATTATCTTGTAAGATTACACCAGATGAATTTGCCAATAAATCTTTTACTTCACCAATTTCGTATTCATTATCAAAAGTTATATTAATACTTTCTGAATGTCCACCATGAACAGGAACACGAACTGCCGTTGCTGTAACTCCAATTGTATCATCACCTAAGATTTTACGAGTTTCGTGTACCAATTTCATTTCCTCTTTTGTATAATCATTGTCTAAGAAAATATCACAATGTGGCAAACAATTTTCAAAAATCGGATAATGATATGGTTTTTTCGATTCGTCCAACTCTGTCCCATCACGTTCAGACTCATACTGAGCGACAGCATCAGCACCAGTTCCTGTGAATGATTGATAAGTCGAAATCACCAAACGATTGATTTTATATTTCTCATGCAAAGGTGCTAAAGCAACAACCATCTGAATCGTTGAACAATTTGGATTTGCGATAATTTTATCCTCTTTTGTTAAGATTTTTGCATTAATCTCAGGAACAACCAAACGCTTTGTTTTATCCATTCTCCAAGCTGAAGAATTATCAATCACAGTTGTTCCTACTGCTGCAAATAACGGTGCGTATTTTAATGATGTACTTCCACCAGCTGAAAAAATAGCAATGTCAGGCTTTGCTGCAATCGCATCTTCTACACTAATAACTTTATATGTTTTTCCATTAAACACTACATCTTTACCGACTGAACGTGCTGATGCAACAGGTAAAAACTCTGTAATCTCGAAATTTCTTTCTTCCAAAACTTGACGCATCACACGACCAACTAAACCCGTAACGCCAACAATTGCAACTCTCATTTTTTTTAATTTTAAATCTACGTATTTTATACCAAATACTATATGAATTATATAATTTGCTTTTATATCACAAATGTATTATTAAAATGGAAAAAATAAACACATTGTACAAATACTTAACAATTTTCTATGTTCTGGTGAAAAAAGCAAATTTTAGAATATGTGTATTTGACATGAGTCATTCGCTTGAAAGTCAACGGAACACCGACATCAAATATCAATATCTTAATTTTTTTTAAAAGCGATAAGCACATCCGATTGACACAATAAAAGGAAAGTGTTCATATTCAAAATTTGAATTTATTGGAAATGAGCCACCAAATTGAGATGTAAACATAAAACGTTCTCCACCAAATTTTAAAGAAACCGCAGGTTCAATATATTGTGCATTTCCTAATTCAAAAAACGGATTACGAGCATCAAAAAGCACATTCATCATTCTGACTGAAAATGCTCCATGAAAATTATCACCTCTATAACCAATATTAGGTTGTATATAAAACTTATGCAATGTACCATCAAAATCATCTGCGGTAATTCGCCCTAAACCATATCCAGTATACGTTTCAAAAACGCCATTTTCTCCAAAACTTGTAAAATAACCTGGCGTTATATCAAACTGTACACCTTCACCACCTGTAACGGTTTGACCAATTTGACCACTTACAGAATATGCACTCAATTGTCCTGCTAAAGCAAAATGTTCTCGCATTGCATAACCGCCCGAAAAAATAAAACTTCCACCATTCAAACTAACATCAACAAACTTTTCACCTTGTTCTTGAAAAAGTGGCGTATTTAAAGTCGTAGGATAATATACGGTTGCACAACTTGAAATGAATAATACAACTATTAAAAAAAGAAATAATTGAATTTTTTTTAAGTAATTCATAATTAGAAGTTTTTAATTAGAAAATCATTTGTCTGAACTTGTCTGAACTCCATTTGGATAGTGTAACAAATGTGTACTTTTTATTTCTCACGGAGTTTACAGAGGTTTTCACGGAGTACACAAATACTACTTAATATTTCTCTGTTTTCTCTGTGAAAATCTCTATTTTCTCCGTGGGAAATCAATTATAAATTTATAAGACTATCTTCCGATTATATTCTAATAAAGTATCACAAGCATTTTTAGAGTAAATTCAACTTTAATATAACGATTTTTGAATATCTAATGTGATAGTAACATAACCTCCTACTCTATCATCACAAACGCATCAAAACCATAATCATGATGTAATAACGATTCTTATTTTAAATTGTAACAACTAATTTTTAAAAATTCATTATCTTTTAAAATCGACCAAAATTGTCTTTTTACTTTAAATAATCCGAGTTGCGAGTTTTGATGAATTGACCATCGAAATCTCGGGACATGCACCAGATTGATGCTTTTTAAAAAATCATTAAACAAAACTCCAGTTTTATACTTTTCAAAACCAGTCGTTATAAATATCAATGAATAAGCTTTTGTATTGATAAATAAACTTTATTCTGTAGTCTTTACTTTCTTGAAAAAGTTACAACCTTTGCCAACTTACTTTAAATTCTAATCTAAAAATCCTTACTTTTGCAGCAATTTTTAAAACAAAAAACCAGAAGTAATAATACGTAATAACTTACCTATTACTTATTATTTACTACCTATTACTTAAAAAAGATGCTTACAGCAATCTCACCAATCGACGGTCGTTATGCTTCAAAGACTGAAGCGTTAAGTGCTTATTGTTCAGAATTTGCATTGATAAAATATAGAGTTTATGTCGAAATTGAATATTTTATCGCTTTATGCGAAATTCCGTTGCCGCAATTAGTCGGTTTTGATAATGGCAAATTTCAGGCTTTACGCCAAATCGCAGTGAGTTTAACACCAAGCGATGCGGAACGAATCAAAGCCATCGAACGTGTAACGAATCATGACGTCAAAGCCGTTGAATACTATATCAAAGAAGAATTTGACAAGTTAGGTTTACAGGCTTATAAAGAGTTTATTCACTTTGGTTTGACATCTCAAGATGTGAATAATACAGCAACACCTTTATCTTTAAAACATGCAATGCAATACGTTTGCTTACCTGCTTTTGAGGAAATCGTGAACAAATTACGAGGTTTAGCTAATGATTGGAAAGATATTCCGATGTTAGCCAAAACACACGGACAACCTGCTTCTCCAACTATTTTAGGGAAAGAATTTATGGTTTTTGTCGAGCGTTTAGAAGCTCAATTGAAGCAAATCAAAGCTGTTCCTTATTCTGCAAAATTTGGTGGTGCAACTGGTAACTTCAATGCTCATCATGTCGCTTATCCACAAATTGATTGGGTGAGTTTCGGTAATAATTTTGTGAATAACCGATTGACTTTAAAGCGTTCACAGTTTACAACTCAAATTGAGCATTACGATAATTTAGCCGCACTTTTTGATGGAATTGCTCGTTTTAATACGATTTTGATTGATATGTCAAGAGATATTTGGACATATATTTCAATGGAATATTTCAAACAAAAAGTCGTCAAAGGTGAAGTCGGTTCGTCTGCAATGCCACACAAAGTCAATCCGATTGACTTCGAGAATGCAGAAGGAAATTTAGGCTTAGCAAATGCAATTTTTGGACATTTATCAAGCAAATTACCTGTTTCAAGATTACAGCGAGATTTGACAGATAGCACAGTTTTGAGAAATATTGGCGTGCCTTTAGGTCATACATTAATTGCAACAAAATCTATCCAAAAAGGATTGAATAAATTGTTGTTAAATGAAGCGGCTTTAGCTGCAGATTTAAACAAAAACTGGGCAGTTGTAGCGGAAGCTATTCAAAATATTTTGCGTCGTGAAGGTTATCCAAAACCTTATGAAGCATTGAAAGCCTTGACAAGAGGAAAAGCAACGGTTACACAAACGGATATTCATGAGTTTATTGAAACTTTGAATGTGAATGAAGCGATTAAAGCGGAATTGCGTGTGATTGCGCCGAGTAATTATGTTGGTGTGGATTTGTTTTAAATCTCAAGTCAACTGATGACTTTGAGTCATCAGTTGACTAAATAGTTTATTTACTGCTTCTCAATCGTTTCCAACGTAAATTCATTATGAAACTCTTCAATATAAAACATATCCATTTTTGAATTTTCCTTTTTCAAAAACCCAAACTGAACCGTTTTATTATTTTTTTCTAATAGTAAAATTTCGCCAGTTGAATTTAATTGCCAATTACCAGAAAGTGTATCTTTTTCGGCAATTTCTACGAAAGTAGAATCTGAATTAAAAACATAGTTAGGTTTTTTCCACTTTCCTTCAATATCTTTTTGAATCGCATTTAAATCTGCTTCTGAACCGATTGCATTGATACTAACTTGATGCAATTGATTATTAAATGCAATTTTTCCTTTCATATTATATTCTGAAAATTCCTCTAAATGAATCAACATTGGCTTTTCGTCTTTCAGATTGTGCAAAAACAAAAAGTAATGGTCACGAATGATTAAAATTTGCCAATTACCAACAAAAAATTGTGGTGTATCTTTTATCATTTCAGATTCGTACTTAATTAGTTCGCCTTTCGGTAAACAAATTAATTGACGATACTGCCAATTGAGTTCAGGAATAATGACTTCTAATGTTTGAGATTGTAGAAAATCGAACAAGTCTTCATCCTTAATAAAACTATCATTTGCCCGCCGAGATTTCGGGGCAAGCGAAAGGCGAAAAAATTGCAAACTATCACCATTTTCCAAAGTTACTTTCATCTTATCACCTTGATTATCTGTAATATTTAGACGATTTTTTCCATCTTCATTTTTATAAATAATAGATGATTTTTTCTCTTCCCAGATAAATTCTGTCGGTGTAAAAATATCTTCATAAGTCGTCATTTTATCTGGTGTAATATCTACGATAAGATTTGGACGATAAAAAATGCCTTCAGAAATTGGTGCTGGTGCAATCCAAACACCAACATATTCGCTGGTTTCAATTGTTTCAGTAGAATTACAACTAATGAAAATACTTAGAAAAGCAGTAAAAATAAAAATTCGGTTCATAGTAGGTTTTGTAATTACAAAAACAATATATTACTTCACTTTCAGTTCTTGTCCAATATTGACAACATTATTTGTGAGGTCATTCATTTTTTTTAACTGTGAAACAGATAATTGATGCTGTGTGGCGATTTTCCAAAGCGTATCACCTTTTTTGACTTTATATGTTTTTTGACTTACAAAAATCGGTTTTGGTTCGGGTTTAGGTGTTGATGTTGATGTTGGACTTTTTTGTGTATTTTCTTTAACAACTAACTTTTGTCCTATCTTTATGGTATTGTCAGACATTCCATTTAATGCTTTCAATTTATCGACAGACAACTTATACTTTCGTGAAATAGAAAATAGACTTTCGCCAGGATAAACCTCGTGCGTATCGTTTGATTGAGTAATAATAATTGGAGTAGGTTCTACATTTCCACCTTTTTCTCCTTCTTGAATCAACAATTCTTGACCAATTTTCACACCATTGCTTGTCATCTTGTTCAATGTTTTAATTTGTTCCATTGCAACACCATATTTTTTAGATATTCCATACAATGACTCGCCTTTTTCGACAAAATGTATTTTATCAGATTTTGGCATAACGACAGGCGGAAAACGTGGCGGTTGCTCATTTGAGTAAGTCACTTCTTCGCTAAAACTTGGCTTAGTCAATCTACCCATAAACAAAATCATATTCGTCTCATTATCCTTAATAAAAAACAAAAATGGTTGATTCGCATTAAAGTAAGCAGGTTTTGGTTTTGGCCCTTTTACATCAGATTGAACTACCGTTGCACCAGCAGCTTCTGTTCCTGATTCTGAGACAACAATAAATGACTGATGATAGACTTTCGTCAACTTCAAACCACCTTTTGGTGTCATATTATCAAATGCTGCTGCATCTGTAAATGGTTCTTTCAAATCCATTTTACGAAAAGTTGAGCGTAAATCATATTGGATTTTCATATTAAATTTTGGCATTGACACGACAACCGGTCTTTTTGTCATTACATTCAACCATTTATTATAGGTAGCAACAGATAAATTATTTTCAAGCGTTGCTAAACCATTTTCAAAGCGAGGTAACACAATAACCATCGAAGTAGATTCTCCTTTATACGGCAACTCTAATATTTGAACTTGGTCATTTTCATAATAGAAGTGATCGGTTACCGCTTTTGTCATAAACTGTGTCGGAATTACTTTTTCTAATCCATAAAAATTGTTTGTTGCCGTGAAGTCATCATCAAACTTAGTTTTCCAATCACCTTTAAAATAAACAGCATTTGTCATTACAAAACGAGTCAATTCATTGATACCTTTTTCTGGAATCAAATTTTTGATATTTTTTTCTGTGTTATCTTCAACCCATTGATTAATTTGGCTTCTACAAGCTTTATGATTTTTCGTAAAACTCACTTTATGGATTTCATCACGACCTGTAAATTGTTTTACGTTTTTTTGAAAAGATGGATTAATTGGCATTTTTTCATCAATCCATAAGCTATTCGCCAAACTAATTGTTACATCATTTGAGCGTTCTAAATTTCGACTAAAATCTTTATATTTTTTTAGATTTTTCTTTGGATTATCATCATAATAAAAAACACCTTGAATCTGTTGTTTCGTCAATCCAGATGCTGCGACATAAGGCACTGCAAACGCATTTGACACACTCATTGGAGAAAAGAAAATATTGTCATTCTTATTCGTAGTTTTTAATTTTTTATACATATCAAAAGAAAATTGAATACTTCCTTCTTTCATCGGCACTTGTGCAAAAGTCAATACACTAAATAAAATCAAAGCAAATGAGATTATTAATCGTTTGGTACTTTTCATGGTACAACAGTTTTTGATGGATTTTTTAATCAGTAATGTTTTTTGGTTCACAACAATAGAATTAATTACAACCTGACACTTTACTATATAACATTTAAATTTAATCTAAAATTAAATGATTTTCAAATGATTACAAACAAATTATTAAAAAATGATTTCTGATTCCGAACGCTTCACCTTCGAACTTTAGAAAGTGAAGCGTGTAGAAATAAAATAATTACTCACCATTTTCTTCCAAAAACACTTCCAAATCGAATTGAGCATCTTCCCAAGCTTCCATTGTTTGCTCTAACTGCACTTTAGATTGCTGGTAGGTTTCGATGGTTTTTGCCTCATCAGGAGAACCATAAAAATCAGATTTTGCCATTTTTATCTCAATATCTTTAATCGTTTTTTCTAATTTTTCGATTAGTTTTTCGGCTTTTTCTACCTTCTTTTCAAATCGTCGTCGATTGCGTTGTAACTCTTTCTGCTCTTTATAAGATAACTTTGTTTTGCGTTCCACTTTCGTGGAAATGGTAGACTGCGTCATTTTCTCAACATCACGCATATTATCGACTTCTCTCTTCTTCAAGAACGCATAAACATCACCGATATAATCATATAATTTCTTATCTCTAAATTCTAACGTTCGATTCGTCAACCCTTGCAAAAAATCTCTATCATGTGATACAACAATCAACGAACCTTCATATTGATTCAGAGCCTGTTTCAAAACCTCTTTAGAAATCATATCCAAGTGATTTGTCGGCTCATCCAAAATCAATAAATTAAATGGTTTTAATAACAAACAAGCCAACGACAACCTCGCACGTTCACCTCCAGAAAGCACCTTTACCTTCTTATCCACATCTTCGCCACTAAACATAAACGCACCGAGTATTGAACGCACTCTCGTTCTCATATGTTCCGGTGCAATACCTTCCAATGTTTCTAAGACCGTAGAATTTGGAAACATCGCTTCGGCTTGATTTTGAGCATAATAACCGATTTCTACATTATAACCCAGTTTGCATTCGCCACCAGAAATCGGCTCAAGTTGAGCAATAATTTTAGATAAGGTCGTTTTACCTTGTCCGTTCTGCCCAACAAAAGCAACTCTATCGCCTCTATCCATTTTGAAATCTACTTCATTCAAAACCGTCAAAGCATCATATTTTTTGATTAAATTTTTGGCTTCAACAACAACCTGACCCGAACGAGGAGCTGGCGGAAACCTAAGTTTCATCGCCGAAGTATCTTCACTTTCCAGCGTGATACGTTCCATTTTATCCAGTTGTTTTTGCATAGATTGAGCCATTTTCGTTTTCGTAGCTTTCGCCATAAATCGACTAATCGTTCGTTCTCTTTCCGCAATAACTTTTTGTTGATTCCGATAAGCCGCTTCTTGCAATGCTTTTCGCTCAACTCGCATTACACGATATTTAGAATAAGCCGCTTTATAATCGTAGACTTTTCCCATTTCGATTTCAACAGTTCGATTCGTTATTCCATCTAAAAACGTTTTATCGTGCGAAATCGTAATAATCGAACCAGAGTAATCCTTCAAGAATCGTTCTAACCAAATAATCGACTCAATATCCAAGTGATTTGTCGGCTCATCTAATAGCATATAATTTGGTTGACGCAATAAGATTTTCGCCAACTCAATCCGCATTTTCCAACCGCCCGAAAACTCATCTGTCAAGCGGTTCATATCCGAAGATTTGAAACCTAAACCCGACAAAATTCGCTCTGCTTCTGCTTCTGCCTTATTTCCCCCTAAGAGTTGAAACCTATCCGTTGCATCTGCCAAATCCGTCACCAATTGCATATAGCTATCCGTTTCATAATCCGTTCGCTCACCCAATTCGACATTGATTTGCTCGATTCGTTTTTCGAGTTTTTTTGCTTCTGCAAATGCAGTAAGTGCCTCGTCGATTACCGTTTTGCCTTTAGGCAATTGTAAATCTTGATGCAAAAACCCTAAAGTTGAATTATTCGGAATCGTCACCGTTCCTTCATCACCTGATTGAAAACCCGCAATTATTTTTAACAAAGTAGATTTTCCTGCTCCATTTCGTCCAACCAAACCAATTCTATCTCGAACATCAACCTTAAAATTAACATTATCGAATAAAACTCTATTTCCGTACTGAACGGTCAAATTTGTAACTGAAATCATATATTAATTATATTATCCTATTTTTTCGTAAATATTTATAGTAAAGTAATCTAAACAAAACTCGTAACCCACAATTTGAATTAAAGTAATATAAATATGCATTCATATTAGGCTTAATTATCAAATATTTTGAACAACTACACTACACAACGCTTCATGCAATCACAAATTTTAACACAAAAGTAACGAAATTGAAATTTTATACAATATTCTACAAGATAAGGCATTATATTATCGTTCATATATCATTATTTCATATGAAAAATAGACCTTTGAGCGTAAATGAAACATTTTTAATTCAAGATTTTTTAAATAAAAAGTCAACAAGAACCAAATAATGTTGCAGAATTACAAAATCATTTATTACTTAGTGTCCAAATTGAAACCTTAATAACTTTCACAATAATTTTATACCAACAAATAATTTTATTTTGATACAATCATACTTCAGAAAAAATTACTTTATGAAACACATTCTATATTTCGTATTATTAGTGTTTATCACAACATCAGCTCAGGCTCAAGTGACCTCTATTTCAAGTATAAATGTTGGTGGAGGCCTTTTTTCGGGACTTTCCCTAATTGCAGAGCAGAATAATTATGGTGCTGCCGAGATGACTTTCCAACCTACTTTAGCCTACAGTGGCGGTGTTACCTTCAATGTAAATTGGTATGAAAACATGGGACTACAGATTGAAGGTAACTATACTTTTCAAGGACAAATTTATTTTGACAAACAACGTGGGCAAGATGTTTACAAAAATGTCACATTGAATTACGTACAGATTCCAATATTTTTCAAATATACGTTTACAGATTATAGTGTCAGTCAAGCTGCTCCAGATTTATATTTTGTGGTTGGGCCACAATTTAGCTTTCTGCAAAGTGCCAAATCCGAATATGTTATTAATGGTACAACAACAAGTTTCGATGAATACCACGATAACTTTATAGATAATCCTATCAGAGGAAGGCATCCAGAATATACAACAGACATAGATTTATTTAATAAATCTGATTTATCTTTAGCAAGTGGTTTTGGTGCTGCATTTGCATTAAATGATTATTTGCTTTTGACAGCAGAATCTCGTTTAACTTGGGGCGTTTCAGATTTAAATGCTCGTAGTTGGCGTTTCCCAGATTTAAGAAACAATTACACCGCTTCTCGTAATTATGTTTGGGGATTGAAAGTTGGTTTATTAGCTACAATTTGGTAAAACTATAAATGTATATTTAATTATAAAAAATAACGCCTCTATTTTAAACAAATAGAGGCGTAGTCATTTAAACACCAAAATACCTTAATTTTTTATATCACAAAAGTAGATAACCCATTAAGAGTAGTTGTAAAATTACAAATATATTTATAATAAAAAACGTTTAAATTATTTTTTTATCTATCATTTCTCTAACAAATTATTTTTAAGACATTTATTTTATTTGCATAAATGTAATATTTAATATTTAATATTATTGTAAAACAAATATTTATACAACAACAACAATAAAACTTAATAAATAGACAATATATAAGATTACTTTTTCAGCGGATAAAATCACTTGAAAATGACATTTCATATTAGTTTTTAATCCGTTTTTTATCTAAAAAACAAATCAAATTAGGTAATAACTCATTTTTTACAAATAACCTTGTGCTTGTAATTGAAATAATTCAGCATATTTTCCATCTAAAGCCAATAACTCTTCATGACTTCCCAACTCTTTCCTTTGACCGTTTTCTAATAATAATATTCTATCTGCCATACGAACAGTCGAAAATCGATGAGAAATCAAAACAGCCGCTTTGCTTTCAATCAACTCTGCAAAACGTAAGAAGACTTCGTGTTCAGAACGAGCATCTAATGCCGAAGTTGGTTCATCCAAAATCAATAATTGAGCATCTCTCATATAAGCACGAGCTAAAGCTACTTTCTGCCATTCGCCACCAGATAATTCTACACCATTATGAAAACGTTTTCCTAAAAACTGCTCATAACCTTCAGGCAACTTATCAATTACCATATTCGCTAAACTCTTTGTCGCAGCAGTTGTAATCAACGGTTTGTTCATTTTTTGGTCTATCTTACCAATCGCAATATTATCAGAAGCAGACATTTGAAATCGAACGTAATCTTGAAAAATCACACCAACATTTTGACGCAAATCTTCTAAACTATATTCTCGTAAATCAATTCCGTCTAATAAAATTCGTCCTTCTGTTGGTTCATATAATCGAGCTAAAAGTTTCACCAACGTCGTTTTTCCTGCTCCGTTTTCGCCGACTAATGCCAATTTCTCATCTTTTGCTAAATGAAAAGATACATTCCGAATTGCCCAACGTTTTGACTCCGGATATTTGAAACTTACATTTTCAAATACAAAACCTTCTTTAATTGGCGTTGGAATTGACTTAGATTTCTTAATCGACTTGATTTGTGGCTCGATGGCAAAGAAGTCAAACAAATCTTGTAAATACAATGCACTATCTGCAATTCGTGTAAAACGGGTCATGATGTTTTCCATCATGTTGTGCATACGTTTGAATGAACCTGACAAAAAAGTTAGTGTTCCGACCGTAATTAAGCCGCCGATGGTTTGAATAATGATAAAAACATAAGCTCCATAATAAGTCAATGTTCCGATACTTGAAAACAAAATTCCCCAGAATGCTCGTTTGACTGCAATTTTTTTGTTGGCTTCATAATAATTGTCTGAAATCTCCTTAAAACGATTTGCCAAGAAATCTGCTAATCCAAAGATTTTGATTTCCTTCGCTGTGACATCACTTGCTCCAACATATCGCAAATAATCCAATTCTCGTCGCTCAGGCGTCCAACTTCTTGATAAGGAATAAGTTGCATTATTAAAATGTGACTCGCCTAAAAACAATGGAATCACAGCTAATAATAATATTAAAATCAACCAAGGATTGAAATAAATCAAACCGATTCCTAATGATACAACCGTAATTATATCTTGTAATTGTGTCAATACTTGAGACATCAATACGACTCGACCAACGGTTTGTCGCCTTGCACGTTCTAATTTATCATAGAAGTCTGCGTTTTCAAATTGATATAAATCCAACGTTGCAGCATGTCTTATCAATTTTACGGAAGTGCTATTAGAAAACAAATCACCTAATAGGCTATCAAATAATGTCACAACTCGACCTATAAAATCAGATAAAACTGCCAAACCTAATTCTGCTAAAACCAATATCCATAAAAAGCGATATTCTAACGCTTCGCCACTTTCATACAACGGAATGATACGAATCACTTCATCTATCAATAATTTTCCAACATACAACATTGCCAATGGAATCACTGAACGTAACAATCGTAAGCTAATATTTGCCATCGTAAAACTTGGACTTGTTTCCCAAATCATTTGGAAAAATTTTGGCAAATTTCGCAAAGCTTCAAACTGTTCTTTAAAGGATTTTTTTTCGTCTTTTCTTTTGCTCATATTTTAGTAATTAGTTATTAGTTGCATAACACCTTATCAATCACCTTTGTTATAGAATGGTTTCCTTTAATAGAAGATGATTTTTTGATTTAAAAATACCAATTGTTAAATAATATCGCATATTATAATATTAAATTCTGTAATCATTTATTATAAAAAATATTTAATAGTAATTTTTCATATTGACAAATTAAATTTTATCAAATGTCAGAAATTCTGCTTTTAAAAGATTGATATTTGATGTTTTTGATGATTATAAAAATTAAAAGTTGCTATAAATCAAATATTTGTTCATTAATCAAAATAATAATTTGTCAATAAATTTATTACAATTATAAATTTATTAATATTTATTTATACAAAATATTATAAGTTAACAAGTCAAAAATTCTGTTAAAAGATGCATCAAAATGAAGTATCTTTTTTTTGCACAATTTAAATAAATATTATTTTGATATTTTTTTTGATTTAAAATGTTATTTTAATAAAAAAAACGCATTTATTTACTAAAGTATTAATAATTCAATAAAATAATGATTTTTCAATAATTCAAACTGACGACTTTTTAATAATTGTCAATGGATTTGCACGGGATTTGACTAATAGAAAGTGTAACACATTGAAAGCAGTTGTTATTAAATTAAAAGAACATTTAAACACCAAAATAAAATTTGGCAATTTGAAAATTCAATTACATAATTTAATTTTCTAATCGTCTATATATTTAAATTAAAACTAAAAAGTCATGGAAGATTTATTTAAAAAGTTTTTATACACAGGCGTAGGAATGGTTTCTCACAATGCAGAATTATTACAAAAGAACGTCAAAGAATTAATTGATAAAGGAAGGTTATCAGAAGAAGAAGGTCGTAAAGTTGTAGATGACTTAGTTGATGATACAAATAACAAACGTGAAGAGTTTGAGAGTAGATTGAAGGGTTTAGTTGATGGAATTTTAGGAAAGTTAGATTTGCCTTCTCGTGAAGAAGTTAGCAGCTTAAAATCTCGCATCGCTGAATTAGAGGCAGAATTAGCAACAGCTAAAACGGAGGAAGTTAAAAAGACAACAACTAAAGCTAAAAAGAAACCTGAGTAACAATTTATCAGTCGGTAGTTTTCAGAAAACAGCCAACAAATAAAAAATTGAAAAGCAAAGTTTTATTATTCTAAAAATTGAAAAGCATTAATAATGGAAAATTTATTTAAAAAGTTCTTATATACAGGTGTTGGTTTGGTAGCATCTACGGCAGAAAAAGTGCAAACAAACATCAACGATACCGTTGAGAAACAAAAAGCAACAGAAAGCGAAGGCGAAAAGGTTGTAACAGATTTGAAGAAAGATACAGAAGCAAAATTCAATGAAATGGAGGAGCGTTTACGTTCAACTTTGGATAGTGCGTTGGCTCGTTTCAATCTGCCTAACAAAGAGGAAATGAGTGCTTTAAAAACTCGTATCGCTGAATTAGAAGCAGAATTAGCAAAAAAAGAAACAGCGGTTGTAGCGGAAGTGAAAAAAGCAGCTCCTAAAAAAACAACAACTCGTCGTCGTACAACTCGTAAAAAAGTAGACGCAAAAACAGAAGTAACGGAAGAAAAATAGGTTAGAATAGTTTGACACTGATTATGGAAGATTGAATGTCAGAAAGATTCATTGGACAGTTTGAAATACACTGGAAGATTGCCGCACTTGATTCGTCAAGTTGCGGCATTTTTTATTCAGTAGTGGCTGCTTTAGCTGCCGTTTAGTTTACTTAAAACGGCAGCTAAAGCAGCCGCTACTGTACAACGACTCGTGTTTTCTTAGGAGATTTTCGGTCTTTTAATATCTGTCGTAAGGACTTTTCTCTTCCTCTTTTTTTTTAGGTTTACTTGCACGCCAGACAAATTTTCCTATTTGATTAATGTAACCCATTCGTTCATTTTTTTGATAAACAGAAGCTATTCCTTTTTTGAAATTACTTACATTTTCATACTTTGGTTGAATCACCCAATTGCCTGATTTGTCAATAAAACCATATTTCCCATTAACACAAACTTTGGCTAAACCTTCGCTAAACGAAGCCGCTTTTTCAAATTTTGCAGGAATAACCAACATTCCACTGGTGTTAATAAATCCCCAATTCTGCCCATCAATACTTACTGCTGCAACGCCTTCTGAAAAATCTTTTGCAAAACCCATTTTATAAATCGGTTCAACAACATACTCGCCTTTTTTATTAATATAACCTTCTTTCTTATCGCCGGTTGTTTCATTTTTTACGATAACTTTTGCCACATTATCATTAAAATAATTGGCTCGATAAAATTGAGGTTGAATAATGAAATCACCTTTTGTATCAATATAACCTCGTTTTTGACCAACGGCAACAACGGCATAATCATCAATAAAAGGTCTTGCCATATCAAATTTTGCTTCAATAACATATTCGCCTTTTCGATTGACATAACCTGCTTTTGAGTTCCGTTTTTCTCGTACTGGAATCGGAAAACTTTGAACATTATAACATTCAAAAAACTTAAATGCAATTGGCATTCGACCAGTTTTATCTATATAAATAAAACCATCAGAATCTTGTTTTACTCTTGCCCAGCCTTGCATAAAATTTCCGGCTGCATCAAAAACTGGCGATATAATCATTTGACCTGTCGAATCAATATATCCATACATATCTCCAAATTCCTTATCCTCATAAGGCATTTTCACAACAGCCAAACCTTCTGAAAAATCTGCAACCCAAGCATATTTTGGCTCAATAATCACTTCACCAGATTTATTAATAAATCCGAATAAACCGTCAATTTTAATAGGCAATAAATCTTTGGTAGATGTTTGTCCAAAAGTCGTAGAAACCAATGAAACCAGCAATACGATTAAAATATAGTTTGTCTTCATAATATTTTGTTTGTGTTTGTATTGCTTATATTAATAGAAAAATCGTTCCGATATTGCTTAATTCAATAGATTTTATTTTGAAATTATTTAGTAAAAGCTAAATTAAGTACATTACCAAAAGTAATCACGTATTCTAACTCGTACTTTTTCCGTTCTACTTCATTAAAAAATATTCATGTAACTCGGCTATATTCACATTTTTTAAAATCGTAAAACAAAAAAATTACTTCGTTATAATTACCTGATTACTTCTGATAACGTACTTATTTAGAATAAAATCTAATATACTTACCGTTTTTTTATTAGAATTTAAGGTAAAATATTCCGTTTACCGCTGTTGATATTCTGCCATTTCAATTGCCACTTTCAACAATCCAATCAAACCGATTCCCAATACAAAAGCACCGAGAGCCACTTCTTGAAGATTTTTATTAGTAGAAAAGAAATAACCAAACACTCCGAAAGTAAGGATTAAAAATGTCATCATAGCTAAATAAATCAAAAAATATTTAGCGTATTTTGGGTTCTTCCATATTTTCTTTGAAAGTTTATTTTGAACTTTTGTAGTATCTTGAAGAGTAGAAAAACTTATCGCTAAACCTGTAAAAATCAACATTGTATTGATATCTTTCCAGAACGTTTCCATTCCAAAAATTAATGGTTTGTAAGCATAAAGCAATCCAAAAATCATTAATGGATATTGTAAATAACTTAAATATTGGAAAGTATTTTTGATAGTTTTCATTAGAGTATGTTTAAAATTCAATTTCGTAATTGAAAATACAAATTTTTTGTTTGAATGATGGAGTTTTTGAGAAAATAGCCATAACTATCACCAACAAAACTAAAGAAATTCAATCGAAGGCGATAAAATTGTAGCTGTATTTATCTGGTTGATAGATTTGTAATTTTCAAGAATAACGTAATCCGAAGCTCCAGCTTAAGAGTCAACTATTGGCTTTTCTCCGAAGTTGGAGCTTCGGATTATGCAAAATCAACCAATTAAATACAGTTACATAAAATTTAAACATACTCTCCTGATGTTCTATCCATTTCATCTTAAAATTCTCCTCCAAAGATTGTCGCAATTCATCAAGCCTTCATTCCTCCATCAATACGAATGCTTTCACCTGTAATAAAACTCGCATCATCACTACACAACCAGCAAACCGTTCGAGCAACTTCATTAGCTTCCCCAAATCGCTTCATTGGAATCGCTGCTTTTACCATTTGTTGAACTTGAATATCTTCATCCATATAACCCATTCCCATCGGTGTTTTAATCACCGTCGGACAAATCGAGTTGATACGAATATTGTATTTTGCATATTCGACAGCAGCCGTTTTTGTCATTCCAATTACAGCGTGTTTACTTGCTGCATAAGCTCCCATTCTTGGTGCTGCACCGATTCCTGCAACGGAAGATGTATTTACAATACAACCATTTTTTTGTGCTTTCATCACTTTTAATGCTGCACGCATACAATAGAAAACACCTGTTTGATTCACTGCAATAATACTATTCCAGTCCTCATCAGAAATATGTTCAAAGAATGATAAATTCCCAGCAATTCCTGCATTATTTATCATAATATCTAATCGTCCGAATTGTTCTAATGTTTGATTAATCAAAATATTGACATCATTATCATCGGCTACATTTGCTCTAATAAAAATAGCTTTTCCACCATTCTCATTAATTTTATCAACTACACTTTGTCCCTTTTTTGTATTAATATCAGATACGATAATTGTTGCCCCTCGATTCGCTAATTCAATCGCTGTCGCTTCTCCGATTCCAGAACTTGCTCCTGTTACAATTGCAATTTTTTGATTTAAACTCATTTGGTTAGTTATTTTTAATGATGAATCCCAATATATCGGGACAAGTTGATAGATTATTAAATAATTTTTATGCGTAAAAATTTTTGCAAGTTAGCAGAAATTCTTTTTTTGATTAATTGTTTTGAATCAAAACGCTTCTTAATCTCAAAATTTCTTACTTTTATCTAATCATAAAGCAAAACCAATAATACTGTTTATATTATTACATCAACTATTTTTAACAAATATTTTAAAACAAATCTAATGATTCAATTTATTGATTTTGTACCAGATATAACGAAAAAGATTTTAATTGCCAACGATGTCGAGAGTTTAAATTCTACTATGAACAGAATGAACGAATGGATTCGACGAAATGAAACTTATGAAATTATTAATATAGAAACCGTTGTATTACCTAATATTCATGGTAAAAATGAAGAAGGAAGTACCGATCCCGAATTGTACTTTTCGGAATATAGACCAGTTTGGTATCAAATTTTTAGAGTTTGGTATCAATAGAATCTTTCAGATAAATTTATTATTCACGCAAATCTTCATAAATCGAGTTTTTGCGTGAATATTGTATTTTCCAAAAAGTATGAATTTAATTCATAAAATCATTCATAAACCATGAAATTCACAATTCTAATTTTCACAATAAGCCTTTTCATTTCCTGCACAAACGAACCATTAAAACCATACAATCTCGACAAAACAGCCATCGAAAAAGCTCAAAAAGCCTATGAAAATTCCACGATTCAACACCAAAAAGTACAATCAAAATCAATCATTACGATTACGAAAAACGAAACAAAGGTTTTAGCGATGATTGAGATTTTGCAGAATTAAACATTTAAAAATAGAATATGTCAGTATATTTCATCACATATTATGATATTTATGTGTGAATAAAATATTATTTAACTAAAACTAAATACAATTAGAAAATGCCATTTCCTGTAGAAGAAAAATACATTAAAGAAGCTGAAGTTGTCTTGGACGTAACTTTTCCTCCATTATTCAAACAAAAAATGATAGAACGTAATGGTGGAGGTGCTTATTCAGATGAAAAAGATATTGATTTTCAAATACATCCATTTTTTGATAAATCAAATAAGAAACGAATTAGTAGAACCTGTAATCATATTGTTTTAGAAACTAAGAAAGCTAAAAAAGACCTACCTTTTATTCCTCCAAATTGTATAAATATTGGTTCAGATGCTTATGGAAATTTAATATTGTTATTGCATGATACAGATAAAAAATTAAAGGACGACTTATATTTATTTGACTTGCAGTATCGTGAATTATCAAAAATTGCGGATTCTATCTTTGAGTTTGACTTTGAGTGATAAATCTGTAAACTAAAAAAACACAAATAGTTTTATATTCTGAAAAATCCATTTTTTACAGAATTTTTCTAAAAATAACTATACATTTGTAAAACAAAACCAAATTATAAATCATTTAGATAGCATAATTTAGAGGTTTTGAACTTCCAATGAGTGATTAAGTAAGGCAACAACAAAATTTTCAAATTATCCATGAAAAGCAAAGTAGATAAAACGCAATTATATCAAATAAATTTAATGTTGTCCTACTTTTTCAATCTTCCTTTCAGTGTATTTTTAATTAGTAATATTGTCATTAAAATACCATCGAGTTTTATTCGATAGGTAAAACTATATCAACAGACGAATAAATTCGCTGTTACATATTAACAAAAAAACTAAAAGCTCCAACGGAGCAAAATCATTAGCCAATGGTAACATCATTGGAATCCAATGATAGCAACGTCATTGGATATTTGAAAAAAATAAGAAAATGAGTAGAAGTATTCACAAAGTAGCCGTATTAGGTTCGGGTGTAATGGGTTCTGGCATTGCGGCACATTTTGCCAATATTGGTTTAGATGTGTTGATGTTGGACATTGTACCGTTTGACCTAAAGGACGAAGAAAAAGAAAATCCTGCGGCACGAAATCGTATCGTAAACGGTGCATTAAAAGCAGCAACAAAGTCAAGACCTGCAGCATTTTACGACAAGAAATTTTCGAGTAGAATCACAACAGGAAATCTAACCGATGATTTAGACAAAATCAAAGATGCAGATTGGATTATCGAGGTGATTATTGAAAATTTAGATATTAAAAAACAACTTTTTGAACGTGTTGACAAAATTCGTAAAAAAGGTTCTTTGATTACGTCTAATACCTCTTCGATTCCGATTCACTTGATGGCAGAAGGTAGAAGTGACGATTTTAAAGCTCATTTTGCAGGAACACATTTCTTTAATCCGCCACGTTATATGCGTTTGTTAGAAGTCATTCCTACGCCTGACACAAGTCAAGAAGTATGTGACTTTTTGATGAATTATGGTGATGTTTACTTAGGTAAGCAAACGGTTTTATGTAAAGATACACCTGGTTTTATCGCTAATAGAATTGGAATTTACGCATTCTCAAAAATCTATGATACGACTTCAAAAATGGGTTTAACTATCGAAGAGGTTGATGGTTTGACGGGTTCTGTTTTGGGAAGACCAAAGACTGGAACATTCCGTTTGGGTGATTTGGTGGGAATTGATACATCAGTAAAAGTAACTGGCGTTTTAAAAGAGAAATGTCCTGATGATGAAATGAATCACTTGTTTGTTACAACAGATTTTGTTACTAAAATGGTTGCAAATGGCTGGTTAGGTGACAAAACAAAACAAGGTTTTTATAAAAAGACAAGAGGTGCAGATGGCAAACGTCAAATCTTAGCTTTGAATCTGAATACAATGGAATATGCACCATCGCAAAAACCAAAAATTGCGAGTCTAAAAGGTGCGAAAAAAGCAGATGACGTTAAAGTTCGTATCAAATTCTTATTTGATGGGAAAGATAACGGCGGCGAGTTTACTCGTGAGACAATGAGTGGATTATTCGCTTATACAGCGAATCGTATTCCTGAGATTTCTGACAATATTTATAGTGTCGATGATGCCATGCGTACAGGTTACGCTTGGGGTTTTGGACCTTTTGAATATTGGGATATTATCGGTATCGAAAAAGGAATCGAAACGGCTGAAAGTTACGGATTAACAATTGCTGATTGGGTAAAAGAAATGGTTGCTGATGGTAATACAACTTTTTATAAATCAGAAAATGGTGTTCGTAAATATTACGATTTAGATACGAAATCTTATCAAGCTTTACCTGGAGCAAATGAATTTATCATTTTAGATAATTACCGTGAGAAAGCACCAGTTTTCAAAAATGCAGAATCTGTTTTACACGATATTGGCGATGGTGTTTTATGCTTCGAGTTTAGAAGTAAAATGAACTCATTGGGTGAAGGTGTGATTCGTGGTTTGAACAAAGCGATTGATATTGCAGAAGAAGGTAATTGGAATGGTTTAGTAATTGGTAATAATTCTGACCGTTTTTCTGTTGGTGCAAATCTAATGATGATTGGCATGATGGCAATGCAGCAAGAATATGAAGAGTTGAATTTAGGCATCAAAGCATTTCAAGATACAATGATGCGTTGTCGTTATTCTTCAATTCCAGTTGTAGCATCGATTCAAGGAATGACACTTGGTGGCGGTTGTGAAATGACGATGCACTGTGATGCAGCAATGGCAGCGGCTGAAACATATATCGGTTTGGTAGAAGTTGGTGTTGGATTGATTCCTGGTGGTGGCGGAACGAAAGAATTTGCGGTTCGTGCCTCCGATGATTTCAAAAAAGATGGTGTTCAAATACCTTCTTTAATCAATCGTTTTACAACAATTGCACAAGCAAAAGTAGCGACTTCAGCACACGAAGCCTTTAATTTCGGATTGTTAAATGAGAAAGACAGCGTTGTATTAAACACACAACGTAATATTGCGGAAGCGAAAAAAGAAGTCTTACGTTTAGCACCAACTTATACTCGACCAACAGAACGCAAAGATATTTATGTTTTGGGTCGTCAAGGTTTGGGTGCATTATATACGGCAGTTGCAAGTTTCGGATTAGGAAAGTACATTTCTGAACACGATATGTTGATTGCTAAAAAAGTAGCATCTGTAATGTGTGGCGGTGATTTGACTGCTCCGCAAATGGTTTCTGAACAATATCTGTTGGATATCGAACGTGAAGCATTTTTGAGTCTTTGTGGTGAACAGAAGACGCTGCAACGTATTCAGCATATGTTGACGACTAATAAGCCGTTGAGGAATTAGACGTTAGTAGTTAGATATTAGACGTTAGACTTCAAATGTGAAGTAATGAAATATTCGTTATAAGTAAATAAATGATGATTTTAATTTAAGATTATTTTTTAATAAATTCATTTATTGAAACTCTAATTATAACGTCTAATATCTAAATTATGCACGATTTTAAAAAGTTAAAAGTTTGGCAGAAATCACGTCAATTAGTTAAAGAAGTTTATTTATTAACTAAGAAATTTCCCAAGGATGAGTTATTTGGATTAACAAGTCAAGTTAGAAGAGCTGTTATTTCAATTCCTTCAAATATTGCAGAAGGTTGTGGTCGAAATACCAACAAAGATACCAAACGGTTTGTCGATATAGCACAAGGTTCAAGTTTTGAAGTAGAAACACAAATAATTCTTGCTTATGATTTAGATTATATTTCTAAAGAAGAAGTAAATATTGTTTGGGAAAACATAAATGAAGTTCAGAAAATGTTACGTGGTTTTGGCAATACATTAAAAAATTAGTTTTCAGATAGTGACGGTCTAACGTCTAATATCTAAATACTAATATCTAAAAAAGTAATCATGCAACAAGCATATATTGTTAAAGCATATAGAAGTGCCGTCGGCAGAGCGAAAAAAGGTGGATTTCGGTTTTATCGTTCAGACGATATGGCATCAGATGTAATTAAACATCTAATGTCAACCGTACCAGAGTTAGATCCAAATTTGGTGGATGACCTTATCGTAGGTTGTGCGAATCCAGAGGGAGAACAAGGTTTACAAATTGGTCGTCAGATTGCGTTACAAGCAATCGGAATAGAAGTACCAGGAATGACGGTAAATCGTTATTGTGCATCAGGTTTGGAAACGATTTCTATTGCAGCAGCGAAGATTAATGCTGGAATGGGTGAAGTTTATTTGGCTGGTGGAGCGGAAAGTATGAGTATGATTCCAATGACTGGTTATAAACTCGCTCCGAATTATCGCTTTGCGAATAAAACGCCAGAATATATGGTCGGAATGGGTTTGACAGCGGAAGCGGTGGCAAACAAATACGGCATTACGAGAGAAGCACAAGATGAGTTTGCTTATCAATCACACGTCAAAGCAGCAGCAGCAATTGATGCTGGAAAATTTACGAATGAGATTGTACCGATTGATGTGAAACACGTTTATGTGGAGAATGACAAACGCAAAGAAGATTCTTGGACAGTTTCTATGGACGAAGGTGTGCGTAGAAGTACAACGCCTCAAGCTTTGGCTCGTTTGCGTGCCGTTTTTGCAGCAGGTGGTTCGGTGACAGCAGGTAACTCTTCTCAAACTTCGGATGGTGCAGCGTTTACCTTAGTGATGAGCGAACGTATGGTGAAAGCCTTAAATCTTGAGCCGATTGCTCGTGTGGTGACTTGCGTTGTTGCAGGTGTTGAGCCGTTGTATATGGGAATTGG
>JBGCFH010000420.1:0-18760 GCA_045106825.1 Saprospiraceae bacterium
ATTGTCAAACAACCAAAAAAATAATTTTGTTAATGAAAAATCTGCGTGAATCTGCGAAATCTGCGTGAGATGATTGTTTTGCAAGGCAAAACGTAATATTTTCATTTTTAAGTTTAATATCAGCGAAACATGAATTAATACCTCTGATTACTCAAAAATCATACAATTTTTTTGAGGTAAATAAGGCAAATGAGGTAAACAAAAAGGGTTCATTGACAATTATTGCCACACAAAGGCAAGGTTTGTCAATGAACCACACAAAATTAATTAGGTGCTCTGAAAAAATTCTCCCGAGAAATCGAGGAATTTGCTTATTGAAAACTGTAGAATTTTTCAGAGAACCATTAATTATAAATATTTTTCAATCAATAGCCATTTTTTATCTCAATTTTATCTCAACCGATCCATACTTCTCACCATATTTTCATCTTTCCCAATTGCTCTCACTGCCAACAGAATCAAAACAAATCCAACAATCGGTGTATAAAGACCAATACCATCATTAGGTGTAACACCTGAATCCATCACAGAATCTTGCATAAATAAAATAACCGCCAAGACAATTCCAATCAAATTAAAAACAGCAGCAACACGAGCTACTAATTTTTGACGATTACGATTATTGTATAAGAAAATAGCTACTAAAGCAACGACTCCAGCCAAACAATAAATCGCTAATAAAGCTATATTATCGCTAAGGTTGTAAACCATATCATTACTAAATAAAGCAGAATCGGCTACTTTACTTTCTACTGATGCAAAAGGAAAACCAAACAACGCAAAACTACACGCTGCGGCAACTAACAAATAAATTGATTGTATTCTTTGTATCATTTCTTTTATAATGAATAATTGATAATGGATAATTGATAATGTGTAGTTCGTAATTATCAATTGTCAATTATCAATTGTTAATTAAACAATGCGTTCATCATTTTATCAAAAATAGCGGTATTTTCATAAATACCTCCAAAATCTGCCGCCTTTGGCCCAAAGGCAAAAACAGGAATTAAATCTGCTGTGTGATAATCTGTTGTAAATGCGGTCACTAACGAATCCATTGTAGAACCTTTATTGATAGCATAACCACCAGTTTCATGATCTGCTGTGATGACAACTAATGTATTTCCATCTTTCTCCGCAAAATCTAATGCTGCTTTTACGGCTTTATCAAAATCAATCATTTCGGTAACGATATAATCAGAATTATTAGCGTGTCCGCCCCAATCTATTTGACTTCCTTCGACCATCAAAAAGAATCCATCATCATTTTTTTGATCTAAATGATTAATGGCTTTTTTGGTAGCGATTCCGATATAATCACGACCTTGATAAGCTGGTAACGGATTATCATTTGCAGTAAAATAACCGATATTTTTATCTTTTGGTAATTCTAACGTTGCTAATTCATCGGTTACAAAATCACTTATGAAGTAACCTTTTTCTCTTAATTCTTTTGATAAATTTCTTTTATCAGATCGATTATCAAAATATTTTTTTCCACCACCAATAAATAAATCAACCTCTGTTTTCATAAAATCAGCAGCGATTTCTTCCATCATTTTACGTTGTTCTACATGAGCAATAAATGATGCTGGTGTTGCATGTGTGATTGTAGAAGTCGCTACCAAACCTGTAGCTAATCCCTTTTCTTCTGCATATTCCAATATGCTTTTAATCGGCTTTTTCTCTGGATCAACGCCAATTGCTCCATTGTAAGTCTTCTTGCCACAAGCAAAAGCAGTCGCTCCCGCAGCAGAATCCGTTACTAAGTTATTTGAAGCACTCGGTTTATGTAAACCAATGACCTTACAACGCTCTAAATTCAGTGTATTGCCATTCATATACATACCTGCCGAAATCTGTGTTACACCCATTCCATCACCAATTAATAAGATAACATTTTTGACTTCTGGTGTTTTTGCTGACTTTTCAACATTATCAACTTGTTGCTTCGTACAAGCACTAAAAAATAACAATAGAACGATTGAAAGAAGGTATTTCATCTAAGTTTATTATTCAAGTATATTAGTATTGAGATAAAAATAACTATACATTCTTGACTTACCTTTTTTATCAATAATTTCGTTGATCCCGAGGACTCGGGACGCTGAAGCAAAGGCTTCGACTGCGTTTTTCGCCTTATTCTTGACAAAAATCCTGCGTCAAAAAACGTACATTTATTTATATTTCAATACTTATAAATTATTTAGGCTGCAAAAGTACAATTTTATTTTTGACACACATAAAACAAAAGCGGCAATCCCGATATTTTGGGATTGCCGCTTACTATATTTCAATAGAAAAGATAAAACTATTCCTAATTCTTAATTCTATATGAATGATTTAGGTTATACACCTCAATGTCCGCCAAATACTTATTGCATGGAAATCTATAATGAATACTTATATGTTCGTGGAAATTTTAATACAATAGGAGGATTTCCAGCAAAAAATGCTCGATGAAATAGGCATACGACAAGGAGAAAGTTTGGGAAAATGAACAGGTGATTATTCCATAAAAGTAGTCAATAAATAAAGGCTTGCTTCTGAACGAAACAAGCCTTACTATTAGGTAAAAAAATGATGTATACTTAAACTATTGGTTTTAAATGGATGGAATTTCTTTAAGTAAAATGTAAAAAATAAACTTGACATTTTTTTTCATAAAAGTGTTATAATCACTACGTTAGAACGTCAATAATTCATCCCGAATTCTTGAGATAATTTATACTTCACTAATCAATCTTATAAACAAAAGAATTTCGAGTAACATATCTATCACCTTCCGCCTCGAATCGAACATCAAATATTTTTACAGAACCAGTGGATTCTATTTTTTTAATCGCTTCAAGAATATCTTCTGGAAACATATTTCCGTTTGTTGCAGGTTCAAAGTCGTACTTAACCATATTTGTACTTTTTTCATCGCCTAAATTCACAACGATACTGTAAGATGTAATTTTTAAAGTTTGTTTGCTTTGTGTATTAATCATCTTAAATCGCTGATTTTCGGCTTTTGTCATATCATTCAATTTCCCATTTTGAATACCAGACCAATCAACTGACCAATGATTTGCCGTTTCAATTTCTCCTTCAATAGATTTTCTTGGAGAAGTTCCGACAGCTTCTTTCATATCATCTTTCGAAATCAAAATAATATCTTCTCGTTTAATCGTTCTATTTTGTTCCTTTTTGAAATATTCAATTAATCGGTCTTTAATCTCCTCTTTTGTTCGAGGACTTCCGTCATCATTAACAGCAATTTTGTCGTCGCTGTCATAAGCATAGAAGAATTGTCCAGGATCTGCTCCTTTCATCGGATTATCAGCACTAATTTCTTTGAATTTAGCCTTTGGCTTTGGTTCTTCATTTATTATAGGAACGTTGACTTGTTCTTTATCTATTGCTTTTGTTGTTTCATCTTCTTTATAAGACGTAACATCTCTTTCGGACATTTTAGCATCAGGACGAGTTGTGTCTTGTGTTGGCAAAACGGCTTCTGTTACTACTTTTGAAGTCGGATTTATAATCGTTTCAGAGATACTTTTTTCGTTATTAATAGTTGACTGAATACTAAACGCTAAGGATAAAAAACATAAAATTGGTAATACCATTAATAGTTTTAATTTTCTAAACGGACGTGTTACTTTACTAAGCATAATTAAACGATTTTTGGTGATTGAATTAAAAAAATTATGTGCCATTGTTGGCGAATTATTATTCAAGACAGCTTCCTTAATCAAGAGTCGAGCATAACTCGATTTATAGTTTAACTCATGAAATACGAAGCTATCAGCAATATATTCATGGATATTTTTCACGGCTATTTTGTACAAATAAATAAATGGATTGAACCATAAAAAAATTGAAACGAGTTCTAAAAATAGAATATCAATCGTATGTTTTTCTTTAACATGAATGAGTTCGTGTTGTAGAATTTGGTGCTTTTCTGTAGCTGTAAATTCCAAATTGTCATTCCAAAAAACATACTTTCCAAAGCTACAAATTGCTATTTGTTGGCTTTTAACCAAATAATAACCTTGTTTTTTGATTACTTCATTTTGCTTAATTTGCCAAATAATTTTACTAATATTCAGCATAAATTTGATTAAAAAACAAAAAACACCTATTCCATAAGCGAATAATAAAACGGTTGGTAAAGTTAACCATGAATAAGCATCATTTGATTCGTCAATGACTGGAGGAACGATTTCTAAATCATTCATTATAAATATAACTCCTTGTAAATCAGTATTTTTTACCCATTCGTCTGTTTCCTGAAAAGTAAATAATGTTGGAATAAGTGGAATTAATAAAGCAACTAAAACTGTTGAAATGAGATAAAGTCGATTGAGTTTAGAGAACGTTTCGTTTCTAAATAAGAGAAAATATAATAGATAAAAAACAATCAAACATCCACTTACTTTCAATAAATAATATAGAAATTCCATGTTTAATAATTGAGTTGATTATGAAATAGATTAATTATACGTTTACAGTAAGCCGTAACGTAATCTACTTGAAAAATAAATCTTTTACGTTATTGCTCACTGAATACTGTCTACTGTTTCGGTTCTTTGGATTTAATATCTTCATAAATTTTATTCAATTCTTCAATATCAACATTTTCATCTTGATAGAAAAAAGACACTAACTCTTCAAAAGAGCCGCTAAAATAATTTTGTACTAAACTTCGTAATTGAGATTTCTTGTATTCATCTTGTTTTAAGGTCGGAATGTATTGATGTGTTTTGCCAATCGTCCTATGTTCAACAAATCCTCGTTGTTCCAACTTCTTCACAATCGAAGCAATCGTTGTTACAGGCGGTTTGGGTTTTGGATACAATTCTGTAATTTCTTTAAGAAATGCTCGTTGCAATTTCCAAAGAATCTTCATTACGATTTCTTCTTTATTGTTCAAATATTGTTTCATAATTATTTTATCGTTTTAGTAACGAAAATTTCGTTACAATTAAAAAACCTTTTGTATAAAAAGGCAAAACAAATATATAACTATATTTTTATTACACAAACTATTTTATCGTTTTTATAACGAAATTTTCGTTGTATTGATATTGAATAACAAAAGCGGCAATTTCAAATTTGAAATTGCCGCTTAATTAACCGTTAACAATTAATAATTAACCATTATTAATAACGATAATATTCAGGTTTGAATGGCCCTTCAACTTTCACGCCGATATAATCAGCCTGATCAGTTGACAATTCTTCTAATTCAACACCAATTTTTGCTAAGTGCAAACGAGCTACTTTTTCATCCAAGTGCTTAGGTAACATATAAACTTCGTTGTTGTAGTTCTCGCTATTGTGCCACAATTCTAACTGAGCCAAAGTTTGGTTTGTGAAAGAGTTTGACATTACGAAAGAAGGATGACCAGTTGCACAACCTAAGTTTACTAAACGACCTTCAGCTAAGATTAAAACATCTTTTCCGTCGATTGTATATTTATCAACTTGAGGTTTGATTTCTACTTTGGTATCACCATAAGTACCGTTTAACCAAGCCATATCGATTTCGTTATCGAAGTGACCGATATTACAAACGATAGCTTTATCTTTCATTGCACGGAAGTGTCTTTCTGTTAAGATGTCTTTGTTACCAGTTGCTGTAACGATAATGTCTGCACGAGATGCAGCATTTTCCATTTTCTTAACTTCAAATCCGTCCATAGCTGCTTGTAAAGCACAAATCGGATCGATTTCAGTAACGATAACTCTTGCACCAGCACCAGCCAAAGAAGCTGCTGTACCTTTTCCAACATCACCATAACCAGCAACAACTGCCACTTTACCAGCAATCATTACATCAGTTGCACGACGAATTGCATCAACTGCAGATTCTTTACAACCATATTTGTTATCGAATTTTGATTTAGTAACAGAATCATTCACATTGATTGCAGGCATTACTAATGTTCCGTTTTTCATACGTTCGTACAAACGGTGAACACCAGTTGTTGTCTCTTCACTCAATCCTTTGATTCCTGCTGCTAACTCTGGATAATCATCAAAAACCATATTCGTCAAATCTCCACCATCATCCAAAATCATGTTTAATGGTTTGCGATCTTCACCGAAAAATAAAGTTTGTTCAATTGCCCAAGTAAATTCTTCTTCTGACATACCTTTCCAAGCATAAACAGGAATTCCTGCTGCTGCGATAGCTGCTGCTGCTTGATCTTGAGTAGAGAAGATGTTACAAGATGACCAAGTAACTTCCGCACCTAAATGTGTTAAAGTCTCAATCAAAACGGCTGTTTGAATAGTCATATGTAAGCAACCAGCAATTCTTGCACCTGCTAAAGGTTTAGAATCACCATATTCCTCACGAATTGCCATCAAACCAGGCATTTCAGCTTCCGCTAATTCAATTTCTTTTCTTCCCCATTCTGCAAGAGAAATGTCCTTCACCTTATACGGTAGATATTGTACTTCTGCCATTTTATTATTATTAATTTGTTTAAATGTTTGAATGTTTGAATGCTTTAGTGTTTTGCAACATTCGAACATTCAAACATTTGAACAATTGAGCATTCATCAAAAACGGTGCAAAGGTACGATTCTATTTAGTCAATTCAAAAAGATGTGTTTGTTAAGGTTTTCAGAAAAAACATTAAATTAAAAAGCATTTAACCGATTAATTCGATTAAATGCTTTTTAATTTACTCAACTTCTTCAAAATCTGTTAATTCCTCATCATCTTTTCTCCTCTTCTTTTTTGGAACTTTGACCGTGATATAATCCTCATCATCCAAAACATCTTCACGAGGTTGACCTGCATCTAATCGTGGTTTTAAATAAAAATAACCGATTGCAAATATTAAACCCCAAAAAAGTAATTTTACCATTGTTGCTTTGTTAACTTAGGGCTCGGACGCTTTTGAAGCGTCCGAGCCCTTTAATATTTAAAAAATCTTGCACGTCAAAACCGAAATATCATCAGGAAAAGTCATTTTTCCTTTAAATTGACGAATGTGATTGAGTAAGCGATTATTAAATTCGGCAGCCATCGAAGAAGAATATTTTAAAGCAAAATCAGATAAAAAATCTGTATCGAAATACTGATCGTTTTCGTTTTGCAAATCCGTCAAACCATCTGTATAAGTAATAATTAATGCTTCATCGTTTAACGTCAAATTACCTAATTCTATAAATGGAATTTCATCCAAAATACCTAAAATTGTACAGCCTTTATCTAAAAGATGTACTTTATTTTCAGTCACTAAAACTGGCGGATTGTGTCCTGCGTTAACATATTTTAGTTGTTGTGTTTTTAGGTTATATTCACCATAAAAAAACGTCAAAAACTTATCGCCCTTAGTAATTTTTAGAACACTCTTATTTAACCGTTGCAAGAAATCTTCGGCTTCTAAACGCTGTACTATCAACGATTGTAGATTTGCTTGAAAGTTTGCCATCAACAAAGCCGCTGCAACACCTTTTCCAGATACATCAGCAATACAGAATGCAAACTCTTCATCATTAAATTTGATAAAATCGAAATAATCACCACCGACACTCGAATGCGGCATATAAATTCCGTCTAACTCATAATGTTCATTATTTGGCAATTCGGTAGGAATTAAAAGGTTTTGCATTTGTTTTGCCAATTGCATTTCCTTTTTAATACTTTGTTGTTCTAATTGTTTTTTGAACAATCGCTTATTTTCAATTGCTACAGCAATGATATTTGTGATAGTCGTGATGAAACGAATTTTTTCATACATATCATCATTTGAATCCAAATTCCCAATCAACGCAAAGGCAATTGCTTGTTTTTTGTGATAAACAGGGATAATAATATCAAACTGACCAATAATAGGATGTGTACTATCCAAAAGATTTGTCATTCGATCGTACTTCAATAATTCATATCCAATAAAATCCAAAGATTGTGATTCATCGAAGCCAATTCCTGTGGTACACATCCATTCTTCTTCATCTCGAATGAACAAAGCCATTTTATCAATCTTCATTTCCCAACCCAAAATTGAGCGATAAATTTTGAATAAAGCATCAGCAGCAAGATTATTATTAATGGCTTGAGTTACCTCCAGTAGTCGATTAATTTGTAACTGTTTGAGCGATAACTCTCGCTCTAACAATTCCAAATTAGAAGTTCGGTTTGATCCACGATTTCCAGTGTAGGTACTCACGTTTTTATTGGCTTATAAATTATTTCTAATCAATTATTTGTTAAATATACAACAATATATTGACAAAAAGTTAGGAATATTATTTTGAAACTTCCTATGTTTGCTATCGAACAAAATTAACATTTATCCGATACTAATGAAGTAATTAACGAATTCTTAATAAAGTATTATTAATAATAATATTTCGCTTTTCACTACTTCGCAATAGAATCACAATATAGTTAGAATATTTATATTTAGATTCTAATAAAATATCAAATTGTTATTTTCAGATTTTTTTTTATGTGATAAAAATTAATAATTCACTCACAATTCACCTTTTTTATACGTTAGTATTAGTAAGGCATAAATTATCATTACGAACAAAACCATCAACTATTAAGCTTAGATACTATGTTTCCTAAACCTTTACTATGTGTTTTTTCCATTTTGTTATGTTATAAACTATCTGCACAAGAACGACAACTTGTTCTTTATGATGTAACAACAAAGCAACAAACGAAACTTCCTGTTATTAATTTTGATTCAACATTAACAAAAGAGAATACTAATTATTTTTCAGGTGCTTATAGCAAATCATTTATTGATTTATCTTTAGAAATACCTCAAGACAACTTACACAATAATACGAACTTTACGAATAAAATACCGGCACAAAAAGTAGGCGATATTCGTAATTTTCCATTTAGTACAACGATTACACTGGTTGCAATAGATAACGGAAAACTCTTTCATAGTTGTTCTGGTGTTATGATTAGTAACCGACATGTATTGACTGCTGCACATTGCTTTATTGATTTTAGTACACCAAATGATATTAAGATTGATAGTGTTTTTGCATTTCCGATGTACGATAATGGTTCATCACAAACAGTTGTACCTAATGGTCAAGTTCAACGAATATATTTCTTTAAAGACTGGAATGTTAGTAATGGAGAAGATATTATGGTTTTGGAGTTAGATAAACCTATTGGTGAGATGACAGGTTGGTTAGGTATTGGTTTCAATGAAAATAATACATTTTTTGAAGAAAACAATTTTCATAAATTAAGTTATCCTGGTGATAAATTATTCGATGATGACATTGATTATAATGCTGATACGATGTATTATGCTTATGGCCGTTTAGGTTTCACTCCAGATCAATCCGCATATAATTATTTAGGTGTTCCAGAACATTCTGGTGCAAGAAATGGAGAAAGTGGAAGTGCTATTTTTTATACCAACAATGATGATACTTATACTGCTTATGGTGTTTTAAATTTTGTTTCTAATTATAGACATAGTAGAATTCAAGATTGGCAGTTTTATGCGATGAAAGCGGTTATTGAAGAAGATACTAAGCCTGAGTTAGCGAATAATGTTGTTGATGTAACGGTTTATCCGAATCCAACAGTGAATAGAGTGCATTTAAAATTTGAAACTTTTACGGATGATTATATTATTGCAGTTGTGAATGCAAACGGTCAACGTATTGGTTTTTTAGAAGTGGACAAAGGGCAATTAGAAATTGAAATTGATTTGACGACTCAACCCACAGGTATTTATTTTTTGAATATTTATCATGGAAAAGAAATGACTTCTAAAAAAGTAGTAAAGATTTAACGAATATTTCATTGACAGTCATAGTTTTAAGTCAAGCCAAAAAATACAACGGTTCAATTCGATTAATCGAATTGAACCGTTTTCATTCATACTACTTACTATTACTTAAAAAAGTGATTTGATAATATCTTCTAAAGTAATGCCTTCCGCTTCTGCTTTATAGTTTCGTACGATACGATGACGTAACACATAATTAGCGATAGCTTGAACATCTTCGATGTCTGGCGAATATTTGCCTTGAATCGCAGCGTGGCATTTTGCACCCAAAACTAAGTATTGAGACGCACGAGGACCAGCTCCCCAAGAGATATATTTATTTACATTTTCAGTTGCTCGGCTTGAGCCAGGTCGAGTTTTAGCGACTAAACCAACTGCATATTCTAAGACATTATCTGCAATCGGAATTTTACGAATCAACTCTTGATAAAATAAAATTTGCTCTGCTGAAACAATATTAGTTAAATCAACTTTATTGAAAGAAGTTGTCTTTTTCACAATTTCTACCTCTTCATCATATGCTGGATAATCCAAAAAGATATTAAACATAAAGCGATCTAATTGAGCTTCTGGCAACGGATATGTTCCTTCCTGCTCAATCGGGTTTTGTGTTGCTAATACAAAAAATGGTTTTGGTAATCGGTGCATAACACCTGAGACCGTTACTGATTTTTCTTGCATTGCTTCCAAAAGTGCCGCTTGTGTTTTTGGTGGTGTACGATTGATTTCATCCGCCAAAACGATATTAGAAAATAAAGGTCCTTCATGAAATTTAAAATGTCGGTCTTCATCTAAGATTTCAGAACCTGTAATATCAGAAGGCATCAAATCTGGTGTAAATTGAATTCTTTTGAAATCTAAATCTAATACTTCTGCAATGGTACTTACCAAAAGTGTTTTTGCTAAACCAGGTACACCGACAAGCAAACAGTGACCATTACTAAACATAGAAATAATAACCGCTTTGACAACGTCTTTCTGTCCAACGATTACTTTTCCAATTTCTGCTGATAAATCTCTGTACGATTGGGCTAACGCATCAACAGCTTCTACATCTGATTTGTAGTTCATATTTCGTTTATTAGTTCGGTGATTTTTTTAATTGTTAAGTATTAATTATGAATTATTCTGTTACGTTTAACGATTGTAATAATGTATTAAATTTACATTTTACAAATAATAGTTCACAATTAAGTACAAATATAAGAAAAGGTGACACTAAAAAAATGCCACCTTTCCACAAGTTTACAAAATGCAATTTGTAACTAAAATTCTTTGTTGTTTTTTTAACGATTTTGTAACGATTCCTATGGATTTTGCTTAGAATCCTTATTCCACTTTTTGATAATTTCACAATTATCATAACGTTCGTCTACATTAATATACATTTCTTGAACACGTTTATTGATCCACTCACTTAAGTAAGTTGCTTTTTTCTGTTCGATGGCTGCTGCCTGAATTTTAGCATAATCCTCTTCGAGATTTGCTTGATGTGGTTCTGTACGAGAACGCAACCAAATAATTCTGGCAAACTCTTCTCCATTTTGTGGATTGACATAAAACATTGGTGCAGAAACATCATCTAAATCCATTGTGTCGATAGCAAAGTAAACATTTGGATCAAGGTCAGCTACCTCAAATGTAGAATTTCCAGAACGATTATTCAACATTAAACCTGCATTTGTTTTACTCTGAACATTTTCAGAAGAATATCGGGCAACAGCATAAGCAAATGGTAGCGAATCCGATACAATTAAACGTCTAATTGTATCTAATTGATTGATTGCTAAGTTTTTATCTTCTTGAGTGATACGAGGTTTAATCAATATATGGCGTAAATGTACCAAGTTTCCTCGACGTTCTAACAGTTGTAAGACATGATAACCAAACTCTGTTTTGATAACTTCAGAAATTTGATTCGCTTCTAACTGGTAAGCCGTTGCTTCAAACTCTGTAACATACGAACCACGTTTTCCCCAGCCTAAATCACCGCCATTTCTACCCGAACCCGGATCCTGTGAATACTGTTTGGCTAATGTCGCAAAGTCTTCTCCTCCATTTACAATACGATTACGAATACTTTCTAATTGCTTTTTCTCTTTTTCTAATTCCGTTTTATTAGGTTTAGGTTCGATAACAATTTCGCCGATTTCTACTTCTGAGTTGAAAAACGGCAAACTATCTTTTGGTATTTTATCAAAAAATACTTTTACTTCTATTGGTGTTACAGAAACACCTTGAATAATTTGTTGTTGCATTTTCTGAACTGTCAACTGACGCTTCAAATCATCTCTAAAGCCTTCCTTTACCTCTTCTGGCGTTTTACCATAATAAGAAATAAATTGATTTCGGTCATAGTTCATCATCCGTAAAATCTGCTCAATACGAGCTTCTAATTGAGCTTCTAACTCTTCATCTGCCACAACTATACTATCTAATTCGGCTTGTACCAACATTACATTTTCTGCTAATAACTGGTCAATAATTAGACAACGAGAATCTTCTTGACGATAATCCATCGCACGATAGCGTTCTTCTACTTCTGATAATAAAATAATATTGTCACCTACTGTAGCGACAACTCCGTCCAAAATAACAGTATCAATTTGAGCTTTTGCATTGAAAGTACACAAAGCCAATATAACTCCTAAGAAATATTTCATTTAATTTATTTAGTGATTGGTAATTAGTGAATAGTGATTAGAAACAATAAGTTAACCACTAATCACTGATTACAACATTTTTTTTATCTAACTCTCTCTTGTAGAGTTCGTCGGTCATATTATCTAATAATTCAAATTTTCGCTTCCGCAAAATGACTTTTATGATTTTATTTTCAACATACGATAAAGGTGCGATTTGCCCTTGACGTACGACCTTATCCACTTTGATATAATAAATAAATTCGTCATTACTGGTTGTTGTATTCAATCCACTTGAAATACTACCTTCCTTTAACGAACTTATTGGAAATTCGGCTGCCAAGTAATCAACATCTATCCAAATACTATCTTCAACCAAAAACTTATCCGCATACATTCGACAATATTCTGCTAAAGCTTGTTTGTTTTCTATTGGGTTTTTCCACAAGAACTTTAATGTATCTTGTTCAGGAGCTTTCTTTGGGAGTTTGATAAACTTACCTTGCACAATTGTTTTATCCAGTTGATACTGATCTAAAGCAGATTCATAATAACGTTTAATTTCTGTACCTGTTACAACAGAATCTAAGCGTTGTTCTACTAATTTTTGTTCATAACTATGACGAATCAAAGACAATCTATAATCTTCTACTAATCTATCAACATCCAAATCATCAGGAATATTCTGCTCTGCAATTGCAATGATTAATTGCTCTTTTGCCCAGTTTTCAATAAAACTATTGACCAACATTGTACTATCTTTAGCACTAATTCCAATACCTACAATTCCTTGAATATCAGAAGGGTAAAGTGACTTATCAAAAACAGTCGCTAACGGCTTTTCGTTTACATTTTTATCCTCTTTACTACAACTCCATAATAAACCAAAGCAACAAAACAGTAAGCTATATTTGAATAATTTTGACAATTTCTATATGATTTTGATGTGAATTATAAACCTGACAGATTTTGAAAACCTATCAGGTTTGTAGGATATTTATTACTTAATTAATTTATTGAAAACAGCTTCATTAACATTTAAAGGATAAGAAGATTTCAAATCTTTAATCCAATTTTTTTCTAAATAATCTTGATAATCTGCAATGACATAACCTCTTGCTTCCGAAAGTGGCTTAACTGTTTTTGGCAATACATCATCAATTTTGACATATTTCGTTGCTTCACCATCTTTTCGAGGACTACTTAAAATTCCTTTTTTCCAAACCGTAGCATCTACCATTTGATTTTTACCTTTCTCATAAGTATTGACTTCGTACGTAACAACTTCACGTACTTTATTCATTTTCTTAATCACTTTATCTGATGATTTCTTACGAGCTAATTTTTCAAATTTAGCAATCAATTTTTCATCCGTTGTATTAACAGTGTAAATAGTCACCTTTGCTCTTTCATCCCATTTGTAGTTCTCTTTATTTTGTTCATAGAACTGTTGCAAACCAGTAGAATCTTTCGATGCTTTGTCCCAAACTTCTTGTTTTGTGATTTCGAATAACATAATACCTTCACGATATTCTCTCATCAAGGCTTTGAACTCCGGGTACTTATTTTCTAACTGACCTTCTTCATACTTTAATGCTTCTTGTTGAACAAAAGCATTAAACATATCGATTCCTGTTTGTTTTGGTGTTCTATCTTTTCCAAAACGAACACGATTTCCAGCCATTCTTTTTAGATATACATTAAAGTCATTTACAGTATATGTTTTTCCACCTAAACTATACAACGGTTTTCCCGAATTTGCGGTTGGAGCATTCCATTGATAGGTTGCAAAACTGGCATCCAAACCTGACATAAACTCATTCCATACTTTATCAACTGCTTTATAACCAGCTTCTTTTTTAATATTTTCCACCAATGAATTTTGAACCATTTCAAAACGACTATCTCTACGAATTTGATTTTGTAAACGCCCTTTCATATTATCATAAGTATCTAAACCCGGATAACTGATTCGCTTTACAATATGCCAACCGACACTTGTACGAAAAGGTCGAGAATAAACACCATCTTGAGCAACTCCGAAGGCTGCTTCTTCAAATGCACCTTCATATTGACCGATTGTGATAAAACCAATATAACCACCTTTTCCCGCTGTTCTATCATCTTCCGATTCTAATTTTGCTAAAGCATCGAATGCTGTTCCATCTTGTAAATCACGATATAATTTATTGATTTTTTGTTGTGCTTTCGCTTCTTCCGTTGCTTTATCTATCACACGAACCAAGATATGAGCCACTTCCATACGACCTCTTGCAGGGCGAACATCATCAACATAAACGATATGATAACCAATACGACTACGAACTGGTTTTGAGTATGTTCCTTCTGGTGTATTGTACGCTGCAGATTCTAAATCATAAAATCCTGGCAACTGTAATGCAGTGATATAACCGATTTGTCCGCCATCTTCTTTTGTAGATTCATCTTCTGATGCTTCTTTTGCTAAAGTAGAAAAGCGTTTGCCCGAGCGTAATTGTTTGTATAAACCTTGTATTTTGTTGTAGGCTTTTGCCGTATCAGCAGGACTTGCGTTTTCGGCAACACGAACATAAATATGACTGATGCTTACATCATTTTTCATACGATCATAAGCTTCTTTTGTCAACTTTGACATAATCTCACGATCTGTCAAATAGTTACGAGATAATTGCTGACGATATCCTTCTAACTCTTTTTTAAGAGCAGAAACAGTATCTAATCGAACATCCTTTGCACGTTGTACCTTCATCTTGAAAGTCGCATACAAATCTAAATATTCCTTTAAAGATCCTTCTGAAAAATTGGCTTTTGCTCCGTTATTCTTTTTATAAATATACTCAAACTCCGAAACTCCAACTTCTGTATTTCCAATCGTAAAAAGTGTTGGATCATCTTGTGCGAACACATTGTTCGCTAAAAGGAAAGCAAAAATTATTACAAAAATGCGTTTAGACATTGCTATTTTTTTTATTAATAATTGTTATTAATGAATGATAATTAAACTTCGTTCAATAACGATAAGAATTAATGAAAACGGTATCAATTCTGTCATCTAATTTTCAAAACGCACAAAATTACGTATTTTACTATCAATTAATAAAGAATATGATATGAAATACGTCACAACCAATTTATTAAAAGCTAAATATTGTATTATACAAGAAATTGTATACTCAAAAGATGAAAAATAGAGCATGAAAAATTACTTTTTAATAATTAGTTGCCTTAGTTGTAGTTTATTTTCTTTTGGACAAGTAGACACAACTTTGTTTGGAGTATATGATGGAGAAGATTTTGAATTTGGTCGGTTTTATATTCAAGTTTATATTCCGTCGACATTTACAGTAGAACCTTGGAAAGATAGTGTTGTATTATTAAAAAATAATCAACAGCTTTTGAAAAATTTGGAAGAGGGAAAAGACTATACAATTCAGACAAAAGTTATAGAGATGCGTCCTGAGTTTACAAATTGGCAAATTGGCGAACCTCAATTTGATACGATTATTGAGAAAAAAATGATTGCTAAAGAAAAGCAACTTATCCGAATAAAACCGATGGTTGGATTTCGAAATAGGGTTAGTATTGATAGTACAGAGATTTTCCCTAAAGAAGCAACATTTAAATTTATACCGATTGATGATACGATTTTAGTTAATGCGATTCAGCCTTGTATGTCCGTAATTGAATATACACCGATTATTGGAACAATGGTAGAAATTCCACCAACTTATGAGATTCATAAAGTCAAAATCATTAAAAAAAGAGGGAAATGGTTTCGTGAAATTCATCATAAAAAAAGACTCATCCAACGTAAAAAAGTCATTTTTAAACATGTAGAAATTTATCCTGAACACTTACCACAAATATTAGATACTTTTCAAATTATCCATTTTTCGGATTCGACCTTATATCAAAAAGCAAATTATTCTGTTATCAATCAAAAAATAATGTCTCGACATAATCATGCTTATTTTTCAGAATGGCGAGAATATCTTTGTTATGCAAAAGATTCCCCAATCTTAGTTTTAAAAATTCAGGAAGCGTTGCGAGGGAAAGGTTACGAACTTGATTTAACGAACGAGTTTGATGCAAAAACAAAACACGCATTGATACAATTTCAAAAGAAAAATAATCTGCCTCAAGAACTTTCAAGCGGAAAGGAATTAATGAAAATATTAGGAATTAATGATTTTTAGAATTTAAAAAAATAGTTCTTTGTTCCTTTTTCGGTATAAATTTGATAGCCACGAATGCACTAATTTTTACCGATAAAAAATTGATTTACAAATAATTATTCGTGCATTCGTAGCAAAAAAAAATACATTAATTTATTAGCGGAATAGGAATAACAAATTTTGCTAAAACATCATTTATTAAATTATTTTTAGCCACAAATGCACGAATTTTTAACAAAAAAATTAAATAATATATTTGTGCATTCGTGGCAAAATTGTAAATGAACCAAAAAATCAACTTTACGAAAGTTTTAAACGTTTTCGTAAAGTTGATATCTAAATGCGTTTTAAACTTCGCATTTCTCTATTGACAAAAAGGTAACATTTCTTGTTTTAACCATTCCCACAACGCTATACAATCTTCAAAATTTGTACTTGATACACCAATCATTCCCCAACTATTTGGGACTAAACCAATTGTTTTACAATGATTATTTTTTTGAATATTTTTAGAAAAAACCGCTTCGATAATTTCATAAGTACAGTTTTTTGTTGGTACAAAAACCCAAGTCAATGCAAACATTTGTTGTCTAAACAATGCTACATCGTCTTTCGATTTTTCCATAAAAACTCTTAAAAACTCCGCACCATTAAATGAAATATTCGGATCTTGAATCGCAAGCATTTTTTTATCTCCAAACTTGCCGCCAATATGTCCAATTGCAAAATCAATTCCTGCAATCGTCAAACCCATATTTCGTTGTTCAAAAGCTTGTAGAAAATCTCGAATCGTACCTCGAATCGTTTGATAATTTGAATTAGAAATACCAACTTTTTTCGCTAATTTTTTATCTAAAAATAAATTGCCCATCCAAGAGTTTCCACGTTTGAATTGTAGTGTAATACCAGGTGCAACTTGTCCACTTCTGATATGTGTTGATGGCGTTAAATCAACTTTTTCGTTTCCAATTATCGTATTTGCATAATAAAAATGACATTCCAACACATAATCATCGCCATATTTGTAGGCTTCTTTCGCCAAGTCTTTTAACCTTTCCGTATCATTCAAATCAATATTTGGCGTAATTCGTCCGCCATCACCAGCTTCACTTGCTTTTAAGCACCCTTTTTCCAAACCATAACGATTTTGTAATAATTGAGCCGCTTGTAACAATTGATTTTCAAATGCTTCAAATGTATGCGATTTCCTTTCGATAACGTAACCTGGTAACGTATCAAAATTTAAGTTCAAAACATGATACAAGGAATTCTCTAATCGCTCTTTTTTCAAAATATCTTCCGCACTATCTGTATCTTTAATATCCATTTGAGCAGCTCTCTGAACCGTTGGATACAAGATATTTTTATTATTCCAAACATTCGATACTTCAGGACTATTCGCATCAATATAAATATTCTCTAATCTAGTAACTCGTTGAAGCCATGTTAGAAAAATCTGAATCGGTGCATCCAAAACGTATAAACGAATAACCGTTTTAGGATTTTTTTGTAAATAATCAATAATCTCCGCCAAAATATTTTTAGAATCTTCCGAATACGTTGCCGCTAACGTCAATAGATAATCTGACAAATAGTAATAATCCGAGTTCGCAACATCAATCGCTTCAAGTGAACTATGTTCAATTCCATTTCTCCACGGAATCATTCGCCCAACAGCTTTATCAGCCGTTTTACCCAAATATATTGCACGAGTTTCTACATAACCAGCATAATTTTTGGGTTTCATTTCTCTTTGTAAGAAAGCAAAATCGCCCTCAAAAGCCCCTAAATCCGAAGTTGTGCTATGTAGCATCAGCGATTTTTCAATAGTGTTCGGTGCAACAATCGGTTGTAATACTTTTGAAGCAACATCACTTAATTGCTCAAGAGGAATTCCTAATAACGTTTCGCAATAAGAAGCAATTTCTGATTTTGAAAGATTAAGCGGACCACAATCAAATCCTTGCCATAATATAACATCGCCATTTGGAGCTGTAATAGTCCATTTCAAAGGATTTTCCTCCGCTGATTTTTCATATTTCCATTTCATATTTGGTTTTATTTTAGAGAAATTGGTTTTATTTGTTTTTCACCTCCCTTAATCCCTCCAAAGGAGGGAAAATACAAACCACATTTCCCTCCTTTGGAGGGATTAAGGGAG
>JBGCFH010000421.1:0-4087 GCA_045106825.1 Saprospiraceae bacterium
CTATTAAACAAAAAATGTGGATTAACTTGGCTTTTTAGTGTTTCAAATTGTGATGCCAAGTGTTCTCGTTTTAAGGCTTCTTTTTCCACTTCTGATTTTCGCCATTCATTAAAAAACGCCACTAAATGAACCGATAAGGTAATCATTGCGGTAATCACAATCGGCATATATAAATTAGAAAATTGGAAACTATTTAGACTATTACTAATCGGTTGATTATAAAATAGACGATACAATAAAACTTGAATTAATACGAATCCAACGATTGTAAAAATTAAAGAACTGATAATTCCTAAAGTTACCCGAGTTTTAGGATGTTTTAACCAAGAGTATTTATAATTTAAAAATTCCACAATAAATGCATTTCCTAACCAAAGAAATAATGAAATAATCGCTCCGTGAATGGTATATATTGCCATCAAATTCATTGGTGTTCCAGATGAAGAAAACAAAAGAGCGATAAATAATCCTATGATTAGAGAAATCCCAATCATTTTTAGTAAATCTCGCTTTAATCCGTACCAATATTGTTTCCAAAAAATCATAGTTTTAATTAAAGTGTGAGGTTTGAAGTGTAAAGTGATTAGAGTTTGTCTAAAATTTATTTTAAGTTGAAGTAACTACTCAGCTTCTATAAAATTGTTCGTTTAATCGGGTTAAAAACCCGATTTTATAGATGTTGTATAGTCGAGTAATATTCGAAAGTTTAAAAATCAAGTGCTTCTTAGCATTTTTGCATCTAAAGAATTGGGTTTTTAACCCAATTAAACGCAGATTATTAATCATGCTGAGTAGTTACAAGTTGAAAATCAATAATTTATGGTTCTGAGGAAAAAATAATTTATGCGTTTAGCGAGCTAAACAAATTAATTATTTTGAAGTCAGGTTCATAAAGTATTGGTTTTCAGACAATAAAAATTTAGACATGCTCTTAGATAAGATTTTGATGTCTCATATTTTACACTTTACACTCCATGTTTTATTTACTCATAACTTGCCAACATCTTGTTATTTCTTGTTTCGCCCCAAGTTGGATGCAAATCTGAATCTTGTTCAAAATTATCAAATTTTTCTTTTGCAGTTGTAAAGTAGCTATTTGCTGCCAAAGCTCCGCCACCAAAATTTTCTGGCATATTATACACCATCAAACCCCAAAGTACATAAATTCTTGGATTTTCAGCATCTAATAACTTTGCTTTATTCAATGAACCAAATGATTTTGAGCTATAAACCATTCCTCGTGTATTTGGCTCAACCATAATTCGCATCATATAAATATTCGCTTGTACGACGACCAATTCACTTTCCTTAGGTTGCATTTTCATAGCTTTATCTAATGACGCTTGAGCAGCATCTAAATACTCATCTTTTTCTGTAATATCTGCATCGAAGGAAGCATTTGATTTTGCAAGTGCATGATAATATAATGGTAACCATTCTTCAGGATTATCACTTACTATTTTTTCAAAATTATTCGCAACTGCTGCCCATTCTGGATGAGCGACATTAATTTTTTCTATTGCTGTTGTCATTTCTTTGTTGTAAGCCGTTTGAGCGAAAGCGAAAGTTGTTAATAATAACGCTGCGAATAAAGTGATTGCATTTTTCATTGTATCTATATTTTTTTAGTTGATAAATAATTGATTATTAATTTTAGTTGATTATTTGTTTTTTGATACACCAAAGATGCAATCAACACGATTATTTTAAAAATGCAATCAACTGAACTGTAGAATTTAGTGACTGAACCGTAGAATAGTCAAATCAAAAATAAAAAACCCTGCTAAGTTGATTCCTTAGCAGGGTTGAATTTGTGATAATTAGAAAAAGTTATTACTTATTATTCTGATGAAAATGTATATTCATTAACCTAACTCGCAACAACTAATACAACTTAAATCCAGTTCGTTTTGTCCCAAACACATAACATCGACTACAACCTTTTTTGCCTTTTGATTTACTATCTATCAATGAGGCAGAAATCGCTTTATCATCAGGAACACGTTTGTGTTTTAGTTCGCCATGTGTCATAAATGTTCGTTCGGTAACACAACCATTATCATCTCTAACTCTGATTAAATAATTCGTTTTCGGTGCTGTACGAATTGTTTTTCTATCGGTTATTGTTCTACTTTCTAAACCATATAATAAGTCATTATCGGTCGCATCATCGGTCATAATACTAATTGTAGGATCACCACTTCCACCTCTGACTTCTACGATTCTTTTGTCACCTTTTCGAGAAATTGGAGCAGAGATTTTTGGCGGTTGTTTCATCGAGATTCTATCCTTTGCGATACAACCGTTCTCATCTGTGACTTTAACGGCATAACTTCCTCGACCGACTTTGAAAAGCTTATCCGAAGTGGACAAAATCGTATCTGCATGTAACCATTCATAGGTTAACTTTCCAACACCATTTGCTGTCATTGCATGGATTTCTCCCGAATTATCACCGCTACAACGCAAGTGATATTTTTCGCCATATTTGCTTGGTACAAGTTCTAAATGAATTGGTTTTGGCGCTTCTAAAGTCACAATTTGCTCATTTACACAACCGTTTGCATCTGTTATTTTTACAGGAAATTCGCCTTTTGGCAAATGGTCGAATGTAGGCAATTCATCACCCTTTTTCCAAACATGATGTTGTCGCTTATTCCAAGTCACTTCGTAAGGTGGTTCACCTCCAACAAAATTCAACTGAACTTTTCCATCTTTTGCTTTATCGCAACTGACTGGATAACCATTATAATCAGTCAAAACAGTCGGAACAGCAGTTGGCGGTTCAGCTTCCAAAATCGTGACTTTACGAACACTACATTTATCACCATCATTGATTTTTACAAAATGGTCACCAGCTGGCAAATCCTCACGACTTGGCGAAGTTGAGCCATCTTCCCATTCAAAACTATATTTTTCGGGGTTATCTACATCAATCGACACTGCACCAGAAGCTGTGCCTTTACATTTTGGGCGATTTGTAGCGACTTGTTTCACGACAACTGGCTTTGGTTCAACGACTTCTACTTTAATCGTTTTTTTACATCCATCACTATCAGTTGCGGTAATTTCATATTTCCCTGCTTTCAAATCATATCGAGTTGCACCGTTTCCGCCATCATTCCATTCATAAGAAAATCCGTATTTATCATCACCTTCTAAGACGACTTTTCCATCATTCATATTATTGCAAGAAACTGGAAAAACTCGTGTCGGAATATCAACATCTTCTTCTTTTGGAATAACTTTAAAAGTATCTTTTTTCCAAGAACCACATTCGCATAACCAATGAACGGTAATGGTTTTTCCAATAATATCTGGTGTAACTTCTAAGGTGTTTTTTTTGCCTTCTTGAATCACTTTTCCATTAACCTCCCAACGATAACCATCATCAGAAATTTCATTTATTGTAACCGTTTTAATTGGGTCATCAAAACAGTTCTGCACTGAAAAACGCTGTCCAAATATTGGCGAAAGCCAAAAGGAGAATAAAACGGTAATGATTAAGGTCTGTTTCATAACATCAATATTTTGTTGTTCTGATTTTAATCAAATGATGAATGAAGAGGTAAGTTATTAGAAGAAAAAAGATCTATTGGTTTTTGAAATCCAAGTATTTAAACGAATTTTTGGTAGTGTAAATATTTACTTTTTATTTTCAACAGAGTTCACAGATATTACTTAATATTTCGCTGTATTCTATATGGGAAACAAGCATGACTAAAAATTAGATACAGAAGGAAATGATTAAATTGCGGACATATTTATCACGAAAAATCTATCAGATTTGATAATCAGTGAATTACAATGTTTTTAGCAAATTTTATTGTCAAAATATTTACCTCAACCTACTTTTAAAAAACCTGTTCAAATCCGTTTTATCCGTTCAATTTAGTTTATGCCGATACAATCGGAATATTTCCGTCACGTCCTCGAAATGTGTATAGTTTTAAGTACGTTATCAGAAGTAAGCACGTATTATAGCGAAATAATTTTTTTGTTCTACGATTTTAAAAAATGTGAATATAGCCGAGTTACATGAATATTTTTTAATGAAGTAGAACGGAAAAAGTACGAGTTAGAATAC
>JBGCFH010000422.1:0-8470 GCA_045106825.1 Saprospiraceae bacterium
AAGTAATCACGTATTCTAACTCGTACTTTTTCCGTTCTACTTCATTAAAAAATATTCATGTAACTCGGCTATATTCACATTTTTTAAAATCGTAAAACAAAAAAAGCTTGTGCTGAACTCGTTTCAGTAACTTCGTTATAATTACCTGATTACTTCTGATAACGTACTTAATTGGGGGAACAAATCATTCCTCTTCTTCCTCATATTCATAGTTACCATTTGCTTTATAAATTAATAAGGAACAATTCTCTTTTGTAAAAATTGTTTGTGCCTGTTTTTGAATATCTTCAATAGTTATAGCTTGATAACTCGCTGCTTCATCATTGATTAAATCAGCATTGCCTAAAAGCTCAAAGTAGGCTAAGTTCATCGCTTTATTAAGAATATTCAATTCTGAAAAAACTAACGTACTTTCTGCTTTATTTTTAATTTTTTGTAATTCCGTTTTAGATAATTGCTCTTGTCTTAATAGTTCTAATTCGTTCCAAATCGCATTTTCTGCTTGTTCTAAAGTAATTCCTTCCGCTGGTTTTCCTTCTATGACTAACAATCCTGGGTCAATTGTTCCTGTGATATAACAGTCAATTTCAGAAAACAACTCTTGTTGTTTTAACAATCTTCTATACAAACGTGAAGATTGTCCATTACACAAAATATCTGAAATCAAATCAACACTATAATAATCTGGCGAAAGCCTATCTGGTACATGAAATGCGAAGTGCATCGAATCTACTGGAACAGCAGCTTCATGTATTTTTTTACGATAAGCAGTTTGTTGAGGTTCTTGTGGTAGTTCTCTTTTTGCAATATTTCCTTTCGGAATATCGCCAAACCATTTTTCAGCTAATGCTTTTACTTGTTTTAAATTACAATTACCTGCAACAACAATAATAGCATTATTCGGACGATAGAACTTATTATAAAAATGCTTCACTTCTTCTAAAGTCGCTTGTTCAACATGTTCTGGAACTAAACCGATTGTTGGCCAACGATAAGTATGTTTGGTGAAAGCCAAATCTAATAAATGATGCCAAACATCTCCATAAGGTTGATTTAAGCATGTTTCTTTAAATTCTTCCACAACTACTTTTCGTTGTTTACTCAATGATTTCTCATTAAGAATCAAGCCATACATTCTATCAGACTCTAACCAAAAAGCCGTTTCTAAGTTTTCAGCAGGCAAATGATTATAAAAGTTCGTCACGTCGCTATTCGTAAAGGCGTTGTTTTCGCCTCCAGCTAACTGTATCGGCGTATCAAAATTCGGAACATTAGTTGAACCTTCAAACATCAAATGCTCAAATAAGTGGGCGAATCCTGTTCGGTGAGGCGATTCATCTTTTGCACCAACATTGTACAAAATATTCATCGCTACCATTGGCGTACTATCGTCTTGATGCACCAAAAAACGTAAGCCATTATCTAATATAAAACGTTGGTATTTAATCATTTAAATTTAGTAATTAGTTGAATAGTAATTAACTAACCCCAAGATATTGGAGTAATTTAGTCATAAAAAAATTAATCAGGCTGCAATGTTCTCAAAAAAAAAGGAACTACCCAAATTTTGAGTAGTTCCTCTTTCTAATAAATTTTTCAATTCTGCAAACCGCTGATTGAAAATTATAAATCGAATTACTGTACGATTAATTTTTCTGTAATTGTTGCACCTTCTGCATTTCTCAATGTAATGAAGTAAACACCAGAAGTCATTTCACCTCTTTCGATATTGATGAAATTAGTCTTGATTCCGTTTTGAGTTCTGATAACTTGACCTGTTAAGTTAGTAATAGCCATATCAAATACTTCATTGTTAGGATTATCAAAACGTAAAGCGGTACGTTCAACCATTGGATTTGGAGCGATAGTTACTTGACCTTCAAATTTAACATCATTTGTAGAAGTCGCACATTCTTCTAAATCAGCAATGGTAACCATGAAGTTATCACAAGAACCGTCACCGTCGTTATCTGCTTTTCCTTCTGATCCCCAAGGTGAATTTGCATCAGTAGGCCCTTGATTAAAAACAAACTGTAAATCAACTAAAGAATCAGCAGCAACTAATCCATAATAAGTGTAGTCAACATCTAAAGTAAATACATCGTTTCCATTATTAATCGCTCTAACAGCATTCGCTGCATCCCAATCAACACCTGTAGTCCAACCGTTTACGCCAGAGTGAAAACCAATTTCTGTCATACCAGAAAAGTCACCTGGTGCAGCAGGACAGTTTTGTGAATAATCAAAAGTAATACTAATCGAATCTCCTTTCAAACAAACTGTTGACCCATCAACTTGAGCCATTGAAGTAGTAGCACATACTGCAACTAAAACTAAAATCATGTAAAATTTTCTCATAATTTGTATAGATTTTAATAAATGTGTGAATAAAATTTGTTAGAAACAAAAGTGTCAAAAAAACACTATTTATCCAAAATAAGTATGATTTTTTAATCAAATTTAACGAAAATATGGAATTTCAGATATTTTCAATTTTTAATAAAATAATAACTTTAAAAACAATTAAGATGTAATACATTTGTATTTAAGTCTAATTAACTTTACGATTCTATTAGGCAAATATATATTTTTGAATTAGACATTTAAATAATAAAATTTACAATGATATATATAGTATTTCGTGAATTTATCCGATGGTTTTATCAATTATACTACAAACGCATTTATATTCAAGGATTTGAAAATATTCCTAAAGATAAACCTGTTATTTTGGCGGCAGATCATACCAATGCTTTGGTTGATCCCTTAACGGTTGCGTCTTTGATGCGACGACCTATTTACTTTTTGGCTCGTGCCGATATTTTTTCTAATAAATTATTAGTTTGGATATTTGACCAAGTACATATGCGACCTATCTATCGTCCTCGTGATGGTGCTGATTATGTAGAGAAAAATCAAAAAATATTTGAAGAAGTAAATAATTGGTTATTAACAAAAAAGACCGTTTTAATTTTTTCAGAAGGTAATTGTGTGTCTCAAAAACGATTGCGACCTTTAAAAAAAGGAACGGTAAGAATGGGTTTTAAAGCGTGGGAAGATGGTGCAGATGTACATATTGTTCCGACAGGAATCAATTATACTTATCATCACAAAGGCAGAAGTGAACTCATGATAAGTTATGGGAAACCGATGCGATTAGAAGATTATCGAACGAGTTTTGAACAAAATCCCGCAAAGGCTTATCGTGAAGCAAATCGTGATTTGACAAAGGCAATAAAAGATGAAATGATTATCATAGAAAAACCTGAAGCTGAAAATATTACAGAACAAATGTTGGTTATTGGTAGAAATAATTTTAATGAAAATCGTTTCCCGATTATGCCAAAAAATCCCCACCGTTTGTACTACGAGCAACGCATTGCAAATAAAGTCAATGAACTGTATAAAAATGGTGGAGAAGCTTACGATAAGTTTAAAACAAAAGTCGAAAACTATCAAGAACAATTAAAAAACTTAAATACAACGGATCATGCCGTTCGTAACTCTGACCAACCAAACAGCTTGATTATTTTGTTGTTAGCTCCGATTGCTCAGTTATTAAGTATCATTTTTCATTTTCCATATCGCTTTTTTAGAAAAAAAGCAGCTATAATGACCAAAAATGATATATCCATGTTCACAACACTTTGGACAGGTTTCTTGCTGGGAAGTTATATTGCTTTTGGTTTAGTTTGGCTGATTGTAGGAACGATTTTCTTAGGGTTTATCTTGACTTTAGGAATCGGAATTTTTATCATTTTTATCACTTATTGGTCAGGAATCATTTTAGAAAAACGTAGACTTGATAAAGCAAATTCCAAATTAGAACAGTTAGAAACTGAAAAACCAGAAATAGTAAAAGAGTTAAAAACATTACGTTTAGAATTATCAAATTGGATTAAGCAATAAAATTATTTGAATATTTTATTGTTTTATTGTTCCCATGTTATAAAACACTCGAACAATAAAACACTTGAACACTTGAACATAATAAATGAAAATAGCAATCATAGGTTACGGAAGAATGGGTAAAACCATTGAACGTTTGGCAGTAGCAAAAGGACACGAAATTGTATTAAAAATCAATATTGATAATATAGAAGAATTTACAACCGAAAATCTCAAAAAAGCAGAGGTTGCAATTGAGTTTTCGCAGCCAGAAAGTGCTTTTGAGAATATCAAAAAATGCTTGGAAGCAGGTTTACCTATTGTTTCTGGAACAACAGCTTGGTTAGATAAATTAGACGAAGCTAAAGCGATTTGTACCGAAAATAACGGCGGATTTATGTACGCTTCTAATTTCAGTATTGGTGTGAATATCTTCTTTGAAGTCAATAACTATTTAGCCAAAATGATGAATCCGCAAACGCAATACGAACCGAGTTTGCACGAAGTACATCACACCAAAAAACTCGATGCACCGAGTGGAACAGGAATTACGTTAGCTGAAGGTGTTTTGAAAAATATCGACCGAAAGGAAAGTTGGGTAAACCGTTCAATTGAACAATTAACAGAATTAGCCTTAACTTCCGAACGTATCGATCCAGCACCAGGAACACATGTTATAGCATACAATTCTGATATTGATACAATTGAAATCAAACATACCGCTCATTCTCGTGAAGGATTCGCCAGCGGAGCGATTTTGGCAGCAGAATGGATTATTGGAAAAAAAGGTTGTTTTACGATGAGAGAAGTATTGGGTTTTAAATAACGTATACCGAAGTTGAACTTCGGTAAAAGATGAAAAACTCATCAAGCAATTTTTATTTGTTTGATGAGTTTTTATTGTTTATAATTTCTCTTTTAAGAGTTGATATTTTTTAATTTTATCACAATTTTTATTGGATAATGTACAAGATTGTTCACAAGCCAAAATCAAATTTTCATATAACCACTTTGTAGGAATATCTTGTTCAATTGACTTCTCAAACTGAATAATAGCTTCTTCATAATCGCCATTTGTTAATGCTATTTGACCTTTTTTGAATCGATATCCAAACACGTTAGCATCTTCATCATTAATGTCTTCGTTGATTGATTTAAAGGTTTTTTCTTGGTGAATACCTTTATTAATAAACGATTTATAAAGTTTAAAACAAGCAAAAAAGCAGACGATTAAAGTTGGAATTCCAACAATAACAAATAGCCATCTTTTTGAGCGTTTTTGTTTTAAACGTTCTTTTTTAGAAAGATAGGTTTCTGATGAATGTCGATTTAGTGAAAATGCCCAACTATCACGATTTTTTTCATCGCCGACCGACAAATTACGCTTTTCTCCAAATTTTTTGGGTTTCCGCTTTGTTGTCCATTTTGCACCACTTTGATTTAACATGAACATGAAAAATGATTGCTAAATTGTTATTGCTTCGCTCATTATTAGATTGTTTTGATATAATTGACAAACAAATATTCTGATTAATAATGAACGAAACGACAATAATCTATTTCAACAAAATCGTCTTCTTATCAAACGGATTTAATCTCGTTCCTTTCACGTCTGCTTCGACTTCTACTCGAAACTCCGAATTTACACCTCGTGATAATTTCGCCAACTTTGCAACGCCACCAAGTAAGAAATTTTTATCTGCCATTTCATCAACTTCCGACTTCAACAACTCAAATGGCAACTCAAAATCAACTAAAATTGGCAACTCCGCAGGTACTTGAAACGACTCAAAAATGGTAACTTGACCAATTTCGTATTCATTCGTCATTTTATTTTTGCGTCGTCCACGTGTATATATTTCTACTAATTTTAAATTAATATTTTGAACAGTTTGAGCATTCATTGATGAAAATTGCAACTGACCTTTTATTACGCCATTTTTAAGACTGACAGCTTCAGGTATTATCAATTCCACTTTCACGCCTTCAATCCCAAACCACTGTTTTACTTTATCTAACATTCTTTTTAAGTGTTAACATTAACTATTAAATATAAATTATTGATACTTGATATTTAATAGTTAACAGTTACTGAACACTATTTAGACAAAAATTATTGAAAACGTCAACTTGAAATATATTAAGGTATCGAAAATTTCGATAAAGGGTTATTTAAGCGAGGAAATAAAGTTGAATGAATAATTCATTACTTTTATAATGATATTGAATAACCATGTATAACTTGATTTGGTAATTATAAGAAAAACGGTGTCGGTACGCTGTACCTCAAATTCTTTCTTTAACTTCTAAATTCTACAAACGGTTTCGGTTCTCCGAACCTATTTTGATTGTTAAAAGGTTCGGAGAACCGAAACCGTTTGTAGAAAAATTATGATTCAAACCTTCTTTTAAGGTTCGGAGAACCGACACCATTTCTTATGTTTGCAATATATAACTTTCTACTATGAATAGTAAAATTTTAAACACAGCAGTAATTGTTTCGGCATTAGGTTACTTTGTAGATGCTTTTGATTTGATTTTATTCGGTGTTGTGCGAGTGAAAAGCCTTGAAGCTTTAGGTTATACTGGAATTGAACTGACAGAAGCTGGTATTTTTCTTCAAAACTGGTTAATGGCTGGTTTATTAATTGGTGGCGTTTTGTCGGGAATCATTGGTGATAAATTCGGTCGAGTGAAGGTGTTATACGGTTCGATTGCTTTGTATTCGATAGCAAACTTAGCGAACGGAATGGTAACTGATGTCAATACGTATGCACTTTGTCGCTTCTTAGCTGGAATTGGTTTAGCAGGTGAAGTTGGTACAGGAATTACTTTGGTTGCTGAAAGTTTGCCGAAAGAGAAACGAGGTTTAGGAACAACGATTGTCGCTACTTTCGGAATGTTAGGTGCATTGTGTGCTGGTATGATTGATTGGGTAATTCCCGACTGGCGAATCGCTTATTACTTTGGTGGAGGTTTAGGAATTATTTTATTGTTATTGCGAATTAGAGTTCACGAAAGCAATGTTTTTGAAAAATTGAAAACCAAAGAAGACGTAGAAAGAGGTAATTTTCTATCCTTTTTTAAATCTAAAACGTTGTTATTCAGATTATTAAAAAACACCTTTTTAGGTGGAACAACTTGGTTTGTCGTCGGAATTTTAGTCTTTTTATCACCTGAATTTGGTCAAGCAAAAGGAATTATTGAAAATATTTCACCTGGAAAAGCAGTGATTTATTTCCATATCGGAATGGTACTCGGCGATGTTGCTTCGGGCTTAATTAGCCAATATTTACAAAATAGAATCCGAACGATTCAATTATTCTTATTCATGCAAACGATAATTGTTTTTGCCTATCTATTTGCACCAATTTCATCTGCATTTATGCTATATGTTTTGATAGCAGTTTTAGGATTTACCACTGGTTTTTGGGCAGTTTTTATTACCAATGCGTCCGAACAATTTGGTACAAACCTAAGAGCAACAGCAGCTTGTACAATTCCGAGTATTGTTAGAGGTTTATTTATTCCGATTGGTTTGGCGTTTACTTTTTTACAATCAGAATCCGTTTTGAATAGTTCTTTATCTGCAGCAGCAGTTTTAGGTGTGGTTTGTTTGACTTTAGCATTTTGGGCTTCGTTTAATATTGAAGATGGTTTTCATCGGGATTTGGATTATTTGGAGGAATGAAACCCATTAGTGAGCGGTACGAAATTTGACGAACAATTGAAATTCCTGAAAACGTTGATATTTTAATGTACCGACGACTTTAGTCGTCAGCCTGCCCCGAAGCCTCGGTGGGTAATGCCTTTACGAGTTAATTTTTATTGTTCCAGAGTTACCTGTCGAATAAATTCGACGGTACGACAAAGACCTTGCCGCTCACTAATGAATGAAACCATTAAAATCTAAAATAAAAAAGCACAAATCAATAAATCCCGATTTGTGCTTTTTTGATGATGGATTATTAATGGTTTTTTATCATCACTTAGATACGTTTCTTGCGATTGCCATAGTTTTTTTTACTATATTCCGTTTCCTTTTAAATAAAAAATGATAATATGAAAAGCACAACAATACTCATTACACTCTGGCTACTACTCACAGCGATATATGTACCGGATACACCGACCGAACCAAAACCCGACGACGGCTTTATCTTGGTCGAAGGCACAAAAAAAGGACAAGATTATCCTTTTAATAAAAACGATATACCTGTCCCCATAAAATCCTTCTACATCTCCCCGACCGAAGTCACTTATGCACAAATGGCACTCTACTGCTACGATAATGGACTTGACCCTAAAACTTTTCATAGAGAAGCGTGGGGAGCAGAAGAAGCAAACCGAGCAGCCGTAAAAATAAACTGGTACGATGCCATACGCTACTGTAACTGGCTCTCCGAACAAACAGGATATATGAACTTAGCTTATGACATATATGCAGAAGTAGATGGTGTGTCGAGAATTATCACACCAAAAGATAGCATATATTGGAAAGAGGATATATATGGACAGGTTTTTTGGGATAGTATCAAATATGATTTCACCTCAAAAGCCTACCGCTTACCGACAGAAGCAG